>CAZQOX010000182.1:0-3350 GCA_964594895.1 uncultured Candidatus Bathyarchaeia archaeon | reverse complement strand
TTCATGGGGGTACGGCCGACAAAAATATTGTTAAATACATCATAATCGTGTAGATTCTTCACTAAATGTAGAGAACAATTGTTTTTCATGGAGAAACTGACAACTGTTTATCATCAACGCGTAAGAGTTACAGTTGGATTATCCGTGCAACATGAGAGTTACACATATTTTACTTTATTTTTTAATATAGTTATTTATCTATAATGAGATGAACACCAGCGAAGCTTCGGCGAAACAAAAATGGAATATTCTCATAAAAAGAAAACAACTAAACTTTTGTTCGATGAGAGGTGAACTACCGCTCTTCTATGAAGCCCTGTGTTTCTTCGAGGAACGAACTCGGTTTATACGTGTCCATTTGATGGATCCCTATCTTTTTCATCCTATTGAGGGACTCTTTGGTGTACGGACGGAAAATCGACTTGTGGGCAAGCGGCGAGACGCAGGCGCAGACCCGGACACCCAGGTCGACCATGCGCTCAAGTATGTAGTAGTTCTGCTCGTTCTCTTCAGTCAGCTCTCCGGGCTGAGTGAGCACGAAGTCGCTGAAGATGAAGACAAGTCTGTCGCTTCGGTCGCTTATGTCCTTGATCTGTTCGTAGGCCCACTGGAGGCTCTTACCGGGCACCGTGCCGCCCCACGTCATCTTGGATAGGCCTCCGCCGAACCGTTTCTCCATCTCCGTGGTGGTCATGGTGACCATGCTAATGAGATCCTCAAGAGCCGGCATGATGTTGATCTCCTCGTAGATGTCCTTGACTATATGGCTGTTGGACTCGTAGAGGCAGAGCCCGTGCTTCTCTCGGCGCAGCCCCCACATCAGGGGCACCAAGCTGAGGACGCTGTAGCTTATGCTGTTGATGCCCTCCAGATCGTAGAACATGGTGTTGCTGATGTCGAGGATGTAGATGATGGTCCGCTTCTGCCTGTCCCTCTGCCGCATCATGAAGTCGTCGTACCTGATCTCCTCTATGCTGCGCCCAAGATCCAGTATGTTTTCAAGGCTCCGCTCCTCGTCGATGAGGTCAGGGTCCTCCCCCTGCTGGAACGGGGTGAGGCTCCGCTGTCTAGCCCAGTCCTCCTTCCTCTCGAACTCGCGGCCCAGCTTCAGCAGCCTCTCCTTCAGAAGATCCGCCAATATCTTTCGGGTCTCCTCGCTCTTGGTTTTCTTCATCACCTTTACGCCCGTCTTGACGATCTCGTCCTCGCCAGGCCCGACGCCTATGTCAGGCTTGTTCTGGAAGCTCTCGAACTGGTCGACGGCGCTGTTTTGTGCGGCGGCGAAGTCGTTCTCCTGCCCGATGCCGTGCGGCGTCACGTAAACCTCTTCCTGCACTTTCTTGGTGAGGAGGCTCAGGAAGTCCTCGCCGGTGAAGTCGTACTCTGGCTCCTGTTCCTCGTGATCAAGGTTCACGAGTATCTCGGCCGCTATCTTCTCCGCGACCCGCTGACACTCCACGTGAGACGTAACAACAGCCGCGTTCAGGAGATCGTTGAGGCTGAGGTAGCCCTGCCTCAGGTACGCCGGTAGAATGAGCCTACCCATGTTTATTCCCTGCCGTGGGCTGGGCTTTATCTCACAATCGCGGCTTAAACGCATCCGGGTGATGAACTCGGGGATGAAGTAGTGTGCGTACCTGAAGGGATACCTCATGTACGCGTTGTCTGACACCTACGCGAGTCTCCTCTCGACTAACTCATCTATGACCATGGAGACCGTCTTGCCCTCTTCCCTGACACGCATCTCCTTGCCGAGCACGGCCGGAGCGAAGAACCTGATGGCGGCGTCCTCGTCTTCGAACCTGCTTAGATAACGGTTCACCAGCCGGGTCAGGAAGATGCCTGAGCGGGGCGACGCCGGGACCTCCAGGGACGAGGTGTGCCTCGTCTCTTCAACGATCTCGTATATCTTCTCCAGCGCGCTCGTCGGGAGGCTGAACGCGGGCGTGTTCTCGACGATGATCTCTATCTCGGTCTCCCTGCTCGGGTACCCGAGCCTGATCCAGCAGCCCATGCGGTCCACGAGGACCTTGCTCAGCCTGTACGTTCCGGCGGTCTCGATGGGGTTCTGTGTGGCCACGAAAGCGAAGGTGTCGTGGGCCTTGACCATGCCGAGGGGGAAAAGATTGTAGTGCCGTTCCTCGAGGGGGCTGATGAGGCTGTTCTGGCAGAACTCCGTGGCCCTGTTGAGCTCCTGGGCTACGAAGAGGCCGCCCTCCACCATGGCCCTGATGAGGGGCCCAGGCTCGAAGCTGCTTACGTTGCGGCCGTTCCTGACGACGAGCGCAGGGTCGAATGCGCCGATGAGCCTGCTGGGGGTGACGTTTTCGTCGAAGAAGACCTCGTGGAAGCTGCGCCCCGTGTCCTCCGCCACCTTTCGTGCTATGAGGCTCTTACCGACGCCGGGGGGACCGACGAGGCAAGGCGTTATCCCGGTGTCCAGGCTGTCACGTAGCAGATCGTATGCTTTCTGGTACTGTCCCTTGAGCACCACCTGGTGCTCGATCTTGATGTTCTCGACGATGCTCTTCTCAAGCATCTTGCGGAAGCCCTGTTCCCGTTCAGCCATCATGATATGTCCAACAAGTTAGTATATCGTATAATAAAAAGGTTAAACAGCTAACCTAAACGTATCGCAATTTTAAGGGATAAACCCATGTAATTACCTTATTTATGGTTACGCGCGACATTCTTAGAACACTTTAAATGCCAGTGTTATTCGTTTGAAGTGAAATCGTTATTCTTTTAAACCAACGTTGGGTAGAGTAACGATTCACTAGAGGGAACACTTTGATCGAAATAAGGTTACACGGCAGGGGCGGCCAAGGAGCGGTAACCGCTTCGAGGATCATCGCCACCGCCGCATACGAGGAAGGCAAGTACTCCCAGGCTATCCCCATGTACGGCACAGAGAGACGTGGGGCGCCGCTCACTGCCTTCGTAAGGATCGATGACGTGCGCGTCAGGGAGAGGGAGCTAGTACACAACCCCGAGATCAGCATTGTGCTCGACCCCCTTATAGCCAAACAGCAGGCAGTCGTCGATAGCCTCAAGCCGGGCGGTCTTGTTCTGCTGAATACCGCTTACGCGCCTGAGGAGGTCAAGCTCGGCGGAGACTTCAAGGTCGCGACGGTAGACGCCACGACAATCGCCCTCGAGACGCTCGGCAGGCCCATCACCAACACGGCCATCTTGGGCGCGTTCGCCAAAGTCACAGGACTTCTGAAGGTAGAGTCCATTGAGAAGGCCATCAAGAAGTTCTTCCCCGGTCGACTCGGTGACATGAACATCGCCGCGGTCAAGAGGAGCTACGACGAGGTAAAGGGCCCCATCCAGGCGGTGGTCAAGGA
>CAZQOX010000181.1:0-3360 GCA_964594895.1 uncultured Candidatus Bathyarchaeia archaeon | reverse complement strand
AGGAGATTCTTTTGGACGAGTACGATGTCCTGATCAAGGACGCGACCATCGTCGATGGCACAGGCAAGAAAGCCTATGAGGGCTCAATTGGAGTCAAAGGCGACAGGGTCGCGGCCGTAGGTAAGGTGAAGGGAGACGCCGTCAAGACGGTGGACGCCAAGGGCCTAACTGCTACTCCCGGGTTCATAGACGCCCACAGCCACGCCGACTGGACCCTGCTGTGGTTCCCCAAGGCAGAGAGCTACGTGATGCAGGGGGTCACCACCTTCGTGGGCGGCCAGTGCGGAGGCAGCCCCGCGCCCTTGGGAGAGCACATAAGGGTTCCCAGGATGCTGACGGACCACCTGCCGGAGCTAGACCCATACAAGTACTACCCGAGGCTTCCCTACTATCCGCTGGAGCAGGTAAACGAGTGGATGGAGGAGTACTTCGGCTGGAAGCTCGACTGGGACACCATGGCCGGCTACTTCGAGAAGGTCGAGGAGACGGGCGTCAGCATGAACTACGCGCCCCTCATCGGCCACGGCAGCGTCCGCACCAAGGTGATGGGCCTAGACTACAAGCGCCACAGCACCGAGGCGGAGCAGGCCGAGATGCGGGAGCATATCCACCAGGGGATGAAGGACGGCTGCGTAGGGATGAGTGCGGGCCTAGACTATGACCCAGACGTCTTCGCGGCCCACGAGGAGATCATCGACGGCGTCTCGGTGCTCAAGGATTACGGCGGCGTCTACTGCCCCCACTGGAGGAGGACGGGGAGGCGACGCGGCATCGCCGCAGGCCACGTGCCCAACGAGAAGATCACCGCCCTCATGGAGTGCGTCGACGTCCACAAGAAGACCGGGGTGCGGCTCCACTACGCCCACCTGAGCACCGGCTGGCAGATATACCCGACGGCGCCCGACGAGCTGGAGGCGGCCAACCTCAAGGCCACCATAGACATGATAGCGAAGGAGAGCGGCGGCGACCTCGACATCACCTGGGACGCCATCCCCCAGATGACCCGCAGCGGCTTCGCCGTGATGCCATACCTCTGCAGCCTCTACGCTCCCTGGCTCAGGGAGCTGGGGAGCCGCGAGGCCTTCGCCAAGTGGCTCAAGGTCGACGACTTCAGGGAGGAGGTCAAGGACGCGATACGCCGCGGGAAATGGTTCATCAGAGTGGGCTACAACCCCAACACGAATCCCAGGTGGGCCGAGAACATACGTGTCCTCAGGAGCAAGGTCCCCGGCGTCGAAGGAAAGAGCATAAGGGAGATCGCCGAGGAGCGGGGAGCCGACGAGTGGGACACGTGGATGGACATCATCGCCGAGGACCCAGACACCCGCGGCGTCACGGGGCAGCTGGAGCCGAAGAAGTGGGCACTACAGTACTACACCCACCCCAAAGGCATGGTGGGGCTGGACACCAGCGTCTTCGACACCGAGTGGGAGATGAAGAACCCGCCCTACACCTTCCCCGGCATCAACACCTTCAGCGCGTTCCCCATGTTCTACATAAAGTACGTGAGGGACGGCAGCCTCTTCACGCTGGAGGAAGCCGTCCAGAAGACATCCACCATGGCGGCGAGGGTGCACAACCTGGAGGGCCGAGGAGTCCTCGAGGAGGGAGCCTACGCCGACATAGTGCTGATGAATCTGCCTAAGCTGCAGGTGCTCGGTGACGAGATAGAGACCCGCCGTCACCCAAACGGCGTAGAGTACGTCCTAGTCAACGGGAAGGCTGTCGTCGAGAAGGGAAAACACACGGGGGCTACGCCCGGCCGCGTGCTGAAACGAGTCTAGGCCTACCCGAGTAGGGCGGGCTCAAGCTCGTCGATTACCCGCCTCGCCCTGTTGGAGAGGAGGAGGCGGCAACCTCCCTTTCCGTATACCCTTACGAGTACCCCCGCCTTCACCAAGGCCTTCCTCTGCCTGTCGGTGAAGTGGGTCGTCGCCTTCTCGCCTTTATCCACCAGCATCAGCTCTCTTCTATAATACATTACGGCGTTAACGAAGCTCTGCTCCTTGGGCGAGACACCCATAGATGAGTCGGGCAAATTCCTCAATGCTCATCTGATCGGCTCAATAAAAAGTAAACTAAGTGAGGTTTACAATACGGTGGTTAGATGGGCGGCCCCATGGGAGACTCTAAGGGCTTCATGAGTCTCAACTTGTCAGGGTTCTCCTTGAAGATCCTGATCTGGGACGCCGCGTAGAGGAAGTGTGCACGTCTCCCAGAGTCGCATATAGACTTGGATTCCCCCTCCAGCCACTCCATGAGCTCCCAGAGCTTCACCGACACCATGCCCCTGACTCTCGCTGACGCCTTCTCGTCTATGGCAAGCTTCATCATGTTGTATAGAAGCACGTTGTCCGCCACGTTCTGGACCTCGCCGCGGTAGCCGTCTTCGTGGATAGCCTTCCATGTGGCTTTGAAAAGCTCGTCGATGACCTCTGCGAGGCCGGGGGCGTCTCCCCTCCTAGCGCCGTACTCCACCAGCCTCTGGGCCCTCTCGGGGTGCAGAACCCTCTCCAGCGTGACGTCGGCGGCGGCCTCGGCTGCCCCGAGGGGGTCGAACGGATACCCCGTGTAGCCTGGGAAAAGGTCTCTAGTCTGTGGGTAGCCCTGTGGACGCGGCGGCATGAGAGCCAGAATCTTCTCGGGGATGGCGAGCACCCCCGGCTGTATGGTCTTCACGAGGGCCTTCAGGGCCCTCCGCTGTTCGTCGCCTGGCACGATCCTGGGTCCATCCTGAATATCGCCCCTCAACGTGTAGTTGTAATACAGTCCCCCTACCACGCTCGCCGCAGCCTCAACCTGGTACCTGTGAGAGAGGTAGAGGGGGACTAAGACCTCCTCCAAGCGTGCCATTGGCTCCCCGACCTTGATCCTTCTCTCCGAGAAGCTCTTCAGCGCAACGTCTCGTACCTCCAGCATCCGCTCCAGCTCCTCCACCGGATCCCGTCCGTTCACCCAGGACGCGGCGTGTGGATTGGCGCTGGCCGGCCCGGCGTCCTGGCTCGGCGCGAAGAGCAGCCCTCGTTTGAAGGCATCCCTGAGAGTTTCGTCCAGCGCCTTCTCCTCGTCGACGCCGTCTGGGAAGTCTTGGTAGCCGTAGGCTACGCTGACCTTGTCCCACTCGCCTACGCCGGTCTCGTATGCGCAGCTAAGGTCTATCTCACCGTTCTCGTCGAGCCTGGCGAGAGGCGCCGGGTAGTCCATGACGCTAGCCCTGTCGTTTACGTGGGTGCAGTAGTTGTGGCCTAGGCCCAGGGTGTGGCCCACCTCATGGACGCTTAGCTGCCTTATCCTGGCGAGAGCCATCTCCATCATCCTGCCGCTGTCCGGGTTGTCCTCGTCGTAGTCCGCGACGAGGCC
>CAZQOX010000180.1:0-3360 GCA_964594895.1 uncultured Candidatus Bathyarchaeia archaeon | reverse complement strand
CTCGAAAACATAATATCCTCTCCATCACCGTGAATCACTGTGACCGATATTGATTGTAGAGAAGACCTTTGACGCCGGAGAGGTTACGCTCAACTACGCCGAGGGCCCGCCCAGCGGGCCTCCCTTGCTGCTGCTTCACGGAACGGCCAACCGGTGGCAGGCGTTCACGCCACTCCTGCCTCACCTCGTCTTGAGGTGGCACGTATACGCCTTGGACCACAGGGGCCACGGGGGTTCCGGGCGAGCCAACCGGTACGGCTTCGGTTTCTACTACGGCGACGCGGTGAGCTTCGTAGAGGAGGTGATCAGGGAGCCTACGGTGGTCTTCGGGCACTCCCTGGGCGGCCGGATAGCCCTCAAGATGGCGGCCGACGACCCCTCCTCCACGAGGGCCATCATACTGGGGGACAGCAGCCTCAGCCCCCCGAGGCCCAACCCGAGGATGGGCGGCGGCTTCACGGAGCTTGCGAAGACCATCGAGGAAAACGGGACGGTGAAGGAGATATACATGGCCCTGAGGAGCAGGGCTGGGGAGGGCTTCGACCCGGTCCACGGCCTCGCCAGGGCCAAGAACCTGAGCATGGCCGACCCCGCGATGCTGAGGAGCATAGCCGAGCACATGGCGGACCTTGACTCGCCCCACAGCCACTTCCACGGCTACGACCCGGACGATCTGCTGCCCAGGGTAAGGTGCCCCACGCTCATACTCCAGGCGGAGAAGGGGATGCTGAGCGACGAGGAAGTCGAAAAGGCGCTCAGCATACTCCCCGAGGCCTACCACGTCAAACTCGCCGGGATGCCCCACGAGTTCCTGGCGCAGCAGACGGAGCCCGTCCTGAGAGCCGTGACAGCCTTCCTCGAGACGTTGAGCTGAGTATACGTGGAAAACAAGCCAGCAACAGACGAAACCAACCCAGCCTCACCACAAAATGACGCTTATTACAAGTAACCTGACACAACCCGACTCCATGTGTAACGGGTCTTGCTGACAACCTTTTTATTCTCTGCAACGGCTATTCGCAGTACGACCCATCAAGGAGAGACAACAATGGGGTATCGCTTTGTCAAGCCCCCTGAAGAGGGGCGCTAAGAAATGGGGTATCGCTTTCTCAGGTAGCCCCAGCGAGATACACACAGACGGACCCGGAAGGTCCCGTGAAGAAACCGACACAAACCTGAACGGCTTCGTCAGGCGCGTACTGGAGGCGGAGAGAAATGGCTAGCATGACCGGAGCCAAGGCCTACGTAAAGGCCCTCGAACACGAGGGTGTCACCCACGTCTTCGGCATCACAGGCGCCGCCCTCATACCC
This sequence comes from uncultured Candidatus Bathyarchaeia archaeon, assembly GCA_964594895.1. GTDB lineage: Archaea > Thermoproteota > Bathyarchaeia > TCS64 > TCS64 > RBG-16-57-9. Next base: position 2,049 of record CAZQOX010000180.1, on the reverse strand, counting down.
ATATGCGACGAGATGCTGGGCAGCGAAATAAGGTACGTACCCGGCGTCCACGAACAGGGCAGCGCACACATGGCCGACGGCTACGCCAGGGCCTCGGGGAGGCCGGGCGTGGTCCAGGTCACAAGCGGCCCAGGCGCCACAAACATAGTCACAGGCGTCGCCACGGCGCAGCTGGACAGCAGCCCGCTGGTGGCGTTCACCGGCCAGGTCCCCATGGGCATGGTGGGCACCGACGCGTTCCAGGAGGTGGACATAATCGGCGTCACCGCCAGCATCACCAAGTGGAACTATCAGGTGAGGGAGGCTGGGCGAATACCGTGGGCCGTCAAGGCCGCGCTCCAAGTGAGCAACACCGGGCGAAAGGGAGCCGTCCTCATAGACATCCCCAAGGACGTCACCACCGACGAGGCGGAGATGGACTTCGACGCCCCTGTCGGGTTCCCCGGGTACCAGCCGCGGATGGAGCCAGACCCCACCGAGCTCGACTGGGCCGCCCGGTTGCTGGCGGAGGCGGAGCGGCCAGCCATCATCGCCGGCGGCGGAGTAGTCGCCTCAGGTGCGGCGCCGGAGCTCACCGCCCTAGCCGAGCTGCTCAACGCGCCCACCGCCACCAGCCTCATGGGCAAGGGGGCCATCCCCAGCAGCCACCCCCTCAGCCTAGGGCTACTTGGGATGCACGGAAGAACCGAGGCAAACTACATGGTCCCCGACGCCGACGTGCTGCTCGTCGCAGGCTCACGGTTCAGCGACAGAACCACGGGAGCCCTGGCCGGGTTCGCGCCGGACGCCAAGATAGTGCACCTCGACATCGACAAGAGCGAGATCGACAAGAACGTGGACAGCGTCACCAAGGTATGGGGCGACGCCAAGATCAGCCTGGGCCGCCTCGTCAAACAGATAAAGGCCCACCGGATGCATAACGGCAACGGCGACTGGGCCAAGCGAATAGAAGAGTACAGGAAGAGCATCGAGTGGCCCGACGACGCCAGCGACATCACGGGCCCCAACGTCATAAAAGCCATCAGGAAGGCGCTGCCGGGGGACGCCCTGGTCACCACGGACGTGGGCCAGCACCAGATGTGGGCGGCCATCCACTTCGACGTCTACGAGCCGGGCACCTTCATGACGAGCGGCGGCCTGGGCACCATGGGCTGGGGAACGCCAGCCGCCATCGGCGCCAAGGCTGCGAGGCCCGAGAGGAAGGTGCTGAACATCTCGGGGGACGGCAGCTTCGCCATGACCGAGAACAACCTGGCCGTGGCCGTGGACGAGGACCTCCCCATAGTCGTGGTGGTGTTCAACAACAGGATGCTGGGCATGGTGGCCCAGTGGCAGAGGCTCTTCATGGGGGGAAGGTACTCGGCGGTGCACAGGGACTACGAGCTGGACTTCGCAGAGCTCGCCAAGACCTACGGCGCCCACGGCGTCAGGGCGGAGACCATGAAGGAGCTGAACGCCGAGCTCAGGAGGGCGGTGGACGCCGACTACACGACTGTCATCGACGTACCCATCGACCCCGAGGAGAATGTCTACCCCATGATACCTCCGGGGATGGGTTTAAAGGACATATTGACGGAGGATTAGCCATGAAGCCGCTCAACGTCATCAGCTTCCTCGTGGAGAACAAGCCGGGGGTCCTGTTCAACATAAGCAACAACTTCAGGCGTAAGAACTTCAACATCCACAGCATCACCGCCATCGCGGGCGAGGACGAGGACACCACCAGGATAACCATCACGACGCGGGGCGAAGCACGTGAGATCACCAAGCTCGTCGAGCAGCTGGACAAGATGGTTGATGTCATCGTCGTCAAGCGCCTCGACCCCCTGAGGACCGTCCAGAGGGATCTGGCGCTGGTGAAGCTCCACACCGTGGACCCCATGGCCCAGGAGGAGGCCCTGGAGACCATCAACCACTACAAGGGCCTGATACTCGACATCAAGCCGGACACAATAATAGCGCAGGTGACTGGCTCCGTGAACGAGGTGAGCGAGTTCATGCGGGACGTCAAGCACATAGGCATCATAGAGGCCGCCCGCACCGGCATCA
>CAZQOX010000179.1:0-3384 GCA_964594895.1 uncultured Candidatus Bathyarchaeia archaeon | reverse complement strand
CCCCATCAACACCTGGCTCAGGGTCCAGTCCCCGCTGTTCTTCGTCATGGTGGCCGTCGGGTTGATCGTCGGCCGTAGATTCATAACAGTGAAGAGGGGGAGCGGCGGCCGCGAGGCCTTGAAGCCAGGGGCCATGAAGGGCGTCGTGCCCATACTGCTAACCGTCGGGCTGACTCTCTACGGGCTCCCCGTGTGGATCAGCCTCTGCGTCGGGATCGTCACGACCTTCATGCTGGGAAGAGTCGGACCCCGTGACGCGGCGAGGATGGTCGTAGGAGGGTTCATCCCTGAGATAGTCCTCGCCGCGGCCTCCATGCTCTACCTGCGAGACATGATACTGGCCTCGGGGAGCGTGACGAGCCTCTTCGACGCAGTGATCGGCTCAGGGGTCCCGGTCCTCGTCGTCGCGATGGTCATCTCCATGGTGATCGGCGCCGTCTCGGGTTCCCCGGCGATGGGCGTCGGCATAGGCTTCCCTATACTGCTTCCTCTCTTCGGGGCACCGAACATCCACCTCGCGAGCATAGTGTTTCTCGGCATTATCTGCACCTACATCACCTCGCCCCTGCATCTCTGCCTGGTGCTCACCAACACCTACTTCAAGTCCGACCTGAACAAGGTCATCCGGTACCTGGCGCCGTCCAGCGCCGCGCTATACATCGTAGGGCTCGCCTACCACCTCGCTCTCAACAGCATGTGACGGGAAACCGATTTATTCGGCTGCTACTTAGCTTGAATGGTTCCGTTGGGAGTCCTCCTCACACCCATAATCACGAAGAAGACGCTGAGCCTAGACGACCTCAAGGGCAGGAGCTTCGCCGTGGACGGCTTCAACGTGCTCCACCAGTTCCTCGCCTTAATTAGGACTAGGGACGGGACGCCCCTCATGGACAGCGAGGGCAGAGTGACCAGCCATTTAGTCGGCCTGGCATTCAGGACCACCCGGCTCGTCTCGGACTACGGCATGAGGCTGGTCTTCGTCTTCGACGGGAGACCACCCGATCTCAAGCTGCGGGAGGTGGAGAAGCGCCGGGAAGCCAAGCGGAAGGCTGAGACGGAGTACAGGGAGGCCGTGAGCCGCGGAGACTACGCGAAGGCTTACTCCAAGGCTGTGATGACGGGGAGGCTGACCAGGGAAGGCTTAGACGACGCGAAGAGGCTGCTTACGCTGCTCGGCATACCGTGGGTGCAGGCCCCCGGGGAGGGTGAGGCCCAGGCCGCGTACATGGCGTCCAGAGGAGACGTCTGGGCCGCCAACAGCAGAGACTACGACTCCCTCCTGTTCGGGACGCCCAGGCTCGTGAGGTACCTCACGATAAGTGGGGAGGAGTGGCTCCCGAGCAAGGGGCGGGCTCGGAGGCTTGAGCCTGAACTAATAGAGCTGGAGGGGTTCCTCTCGGAGCTGGGGATCACGAGGGAGCAGCTCATCGACCTATCCATACTCGTGGGCACCGACTTTAACGAAGGCGTAAAGGGGATTGGACCCAAGACGGCGCTCAAGCTCATGAGGAGACACGGCTCCATCGAGGAGCTGCCGGAGGAGACCCTCGCCAAGGTACCGGACACGTATCAAGCCATCCGTGGCATATACCTGGACCCCGAGGTTACGGAGACATACGCCGTCGAGACGCGGAAGCTGGACGAAGAAGGCCTAGTAGGGTTCCTCTGCGGAGAGCGCAGCTTCAGCCCGAGACGCGTGGAGACCCTGGTGAAGAGGATGCGCGCAGCGGGCAGCCAGAGGAGCCTCACAGACTATATCGGAGGCGGGCGCAACGCCTGAGACCGGGTTCGGCGAGCTCGCCGCGGTGTGCAAGAGCCTGGAGGCCACCACGAAGCGGAAGGAGAAGACGGCCCTCATAGCCGGTTTCCTAGGGAGGCTGGAGCCCGACGAGGTTGCACCGGCGGTGCTCCTGTTAGCGGGGACGGTTTTCCCCGAGTTCGACCCGAGGAGCCTTGACGTCGGGTGGAGCACCGTCCGGAAGGTGCTGGACCACGGCGGCCAGACCACCCTCTTCAGTAAGCAGCTGACCATAAAAAAGGTCCATGGAACATTGTCCGGGGTAGCGGCAGCGTCGGGCCCGGGGTCTAGGAAGCTCAAGGAGCAGCTGATCGAGAGGCTGCTCACGTCCGCCGACAGCGACGAGACTGACATCCTGGTTCGGATCATCTTCGGCGAGATGAGGATAGGGGCAAGCGAGGGCGTGATGCTTGAGGCCATAGCGGAGGCGGGCGACGCCCCTCTGGGCGTGGTCCGCCGCGCCCTCATGATGACAGGGGACCTTGGAAGGGTTGCCGAGGTGGCCCTGTCCCAGGGAGAGGAGGGGCTGAAAAGGATAAAGGTCAGCCTGTTCGTGCCTCTGAAGCCTATGCTCGCCAACATGGCGGAGGACGCCGCGGAGGCCATCGAGGTGCACGGCGGTGAGACGGCGTTCGAGCACAAGTATGACGGCGCCAGGATCCAGATCCATCGAAGGGACGGGGAGACCCGGGTCTTCAGCCGCAGGCTGTCGGAAGTCACGGACAGCGCCCCCGAGGTCGTGGAGCTGGTCGAGCAGAGGATCAGGGGCGGCGACGTCATATTGGAGGGGGAGGTGGTCGCCGTCGGGGCCAACGACAGGCCTCTGCCATTTCAGGACCTCATGCGCCGTTTCACGCGGGTCAAGAACGTCGACGAGATGGTGGAGCTGGTACCGCTGAGGCTGCACCTCTTCGACGTGCTCTACCTGGACGGGGAGCTGCTCATCGACGAGCCCTACCGGCGGCGCTGGGAGACCCTTGAGTCCATAGCCCCGGGGGAGCTTCTGGCGAAGAGGGTGGTCACGTCTAGTCCAGGTGAGGCGGAGCGTTTCCTCGAGGAGGCTCTGGCCATGGGGCATGAGGGGCTGATGGCGAAGCGGCTGGACAGCCCGTACACGCCGGGCTCCAGGGGGAAGGCGTGGTTCAAGATCAAGGAGGCGGAGACCCTGGACGTTGTGGTCGCCGCCGCCGACTGGGGCTCAGGCAGGAGGAGGGGGTGGCTGAGCAACTACCACCTCGCCGTCTGGGACGAGGACAGGTGCATGGTGATAGGGAAGACGTTCAAGGGCCTCACCGACGAGCAGTTCAAGTGGATGACCGAGAGGCTCAAGAGCCTCAAGGTCTCCGAGTCCAGCTACACGGTGCACGTCCGCCCCGAGCTCGTCGTGGAGGTAGCATTCAACGAGATCCAGAGGAGCCCCCACTACGAGTCCGGATACGCCCTCAGGTTCGCACGCATCAAGCGGATAAGGGAAGACAAGGGGCCCGAGGAGGCCGACACGCTGCGGAGGGTTGAGGAGCTCTACGAGAAGCAGTTCAGGTACAAGGACAGGGTGGACCTCTAGCGGCCCAGGGCCTCCGAGAGCC
>CAZQOX010000178.1:0-3423 GCA_964594895.1 uncultured Candidatus Bathyarchaeia archaeon | reverse complement strand
CGGCGTATATGGTGAGCCTGGGGATGAGCATGCCGCGGAGCAGCAGGAAGCTGCGCAGCGCCTCGATGCTCTCCTGGTCGTTGATCCTGTACTTGCCGTCGAAGTCGGTTTCGATGAGGCTGAGGTCGAGGAGCTTGTTGACGTGGTACTGGGCTAGGCTGGGGCTGCTGAGGCCCAGCTCGCGCCATATCTCCCTGACGCCTACGCCTCCCTCGGCCGTGAGTATGCAGAGGTAGACGTCCAGCGTCTTCCCGTAGATGCGTTTCCCCTGCGCCATCACGGGTCACCCAGCTCTATGGTCTTCACCTCTTCGAGGGTGCCGAGGTCGTTTATCTTCAGCCTGCCCTGGCTTATGGTGTACAGGTTGTCCTCGATGTAGAGGCTGCGCTCCACCTCGTACTCTGACTCGAACCGGAACCCGCTCTTCAGCAGGCTGTCGTCGTCTATGTGGGTGACCCTGCCGCGGAGCTCTATGCCGTCGCGGCTTATGTCGAAGACGTATGCGCCCTGATAGACGAAGTCGCCGTAGAAGTTGGGGGGGACGTCTCCGGCGAAGTCGTCTTCGTCTATCTGGGCCTCCAGTATGGGTATGACCAGCAGGTTCCTCTCCCTGCTGAAGAGGAAGGCGTGGTGGTCGTACAGCGCCTGGCTGTCGCTGCCCCTGTCGCCTACCTCTATCTTGGCTAGCTCGCGGGGGTTCTCGACGTCGCTGACGTCGAAGAGGCTTATCTTGATGCCCTGGTACCACGCGAAGTCGCCCTCCCTGGCTTCCTCGGTCTCCTTGCCGACGCCAATGAGGGTGTCCTCGTCGTAGGGGTGGAGGTAGTCGCTGTAGCCGGGTATCTTGAGCTTGCCCAGCACCGCCGGGTTCTCGGGGTCGCTGAGGTCTATGGCGAAGAGTGGGTCGACCTTCTTGAAGGTGACCAGGTAGCACCTGTCGCCCATGAAACGGGCGCTGTATATCTCCTCGCCGGGCGCCAGGTTCTCTAGGCTTCCCACGGTGTTGAGAGCCTCGTCGAGGACGTAGACGCCGTTGCCTCCGCCGCCTCTGCGCCAGCCGTTGCTGGTGGTGGCTACCCTGAAGTACCCGTCGTGCTCGTCCATGCTGAACTGGTTGAGCACGTAGCCGGGCACGGTGCCGTTGGCCCTGAACGTGATGCCTCCGCCGTCGATGCCTATCTTGGTGATGACGCTGCCCTCCGCCCAGTTGTAGCTGACGATGTAGAGGTTCTCCATGCTGACGTAGAGGCTGGTCCCCGTGTCGAGGAGGAAGGTCTCGGCGTTCACCTCCGCCTCCGGGTCCTGCACGTCGAAGGCGGTGACGGTGTAGTAGCTGAGCCGGCCACGGGTGACGTTGGGGTACCAGACGTCCCGCGCCTCTACGACGCACCACGCCTTGCCATCCCTTATCGTGGGGAGTACGACGGTGTCGTCGTCGATGTACGCGGGGTTGGTGACTATGGAGTAGACGTAGTCGCCGATGAGGCGGCTGTCGAAGTACAGGCCGTCTATGGTGAGCGTCCTCTCAGGCTCCGGCGACGAGCGGTCCCGTATGTCGTAGACCTCCACCCTAGTCTTGGGCTTCTCGTTCTCGTACTCGGGCATCACCGCGTCGAAGACAGCTGTGTAGGGCTCGACGTAGCTGAAGACGACGAGCTTGTCGCCCGCGACGTAGAGGTCCTGAACGGTGAGGCCGACGTCGATCTCGGTCAACAGCTGGGCCTCCTCTGCGGGGTAAGCCTTGACTATGAGCACCGACTTGCCTTTGGCGATGTAGATGTAGCCTCCGTCTGTCTTCACGATGTCCGCCTCGTCGACGCCCTCGACTTGTATGTTGGTGCCCGAGTAGTCTAGGTCAAAGCCGAAGCCGGTATGGTCGCCGGCAGCACTCTTCGCCGCCGTGGCGGCGTTTGCCGCCTGTGCAGCTGCCTGTGCAACCGAGACGGCTTCGCCCGATTTCCCCGAGTCCGGGGAAATCGTGAAGACGGCCCCGCCTCTCATAGACCATATTGGGTAAGATTCTTCTCGGTTCTCGATGTACGTCTTCAGCTCCTCAACGCTCTGGAACTGTTTCATGGAGCCGAAGCCTGTGAGGCTTGGCGCCGTCGGCACGTATACGCCGCCGAAGTTCCAGAGGAACCCGCCCAGGAGTCCGCCCACCATGAAGGCCACGAGGGCGAAGGACGTGAGTTTCCGGGCGTCCAGGGAGACGGACATGACTGGCATCTTCATTTCAATCGATCATAGAGCCGCCTAAAGGGGATATAATCCTAGGCTTTTGAACACCCCGCGCTCGTTGTTCTAAGGCGTCGAACACGGGGAAACCATTAAGCCGCTGGGCACCTATTTTACGGCGAACGGCGTTTGCGTTTCCTGATAATCATATCAAGCCCGAGGATGATGAGGCACGTGATTGGGCTGGCCTCGGCAGCCCGCGGTAGGGGGCACAGGGTTACTGTGTTCTTCAACGAGGAGTCTGTGAAGCTGCTTGCGGACCCCGGCGCGGTGATGGGCCTCGACGCCGAGATGCTGGCGTGTGTGACGGCGGGCCAGTACAGCGGGGTGAAGGATGAAGACCTGGTGGAGGGGGCGAGGTTCACGAGCCTGGCCGAGGTGGTGACCCTGATGGAGGAGTGCGACAGGACGCTGTTCCTGGGGTGAGTGCATGGGGGACGCGATGCTATTGATGAGGAAGCGGCTGATACCGGGCGCCAGGGTCGAGGAGGGGCTCAGGCTCTCGGCGGCGATGCTGGGGATGGACTACCCGCCGCTGCTGGTGTTCGTGGACGACGGCGTCGAGATACTGATGCCCGAGGCGCTGTACAAGAACAGCCTGAGGGATTACCTCGAGGTCATGTCGCAGCTGGCGGGGATATACGTGCTTGAGGAGTCTCTCACGGAGAGGAGGTACACCATGAAAGACCTGGAGCCGACGCTGGACGTCACCGTGATCGACTTCGACGAGCTGGCGGAGATGGCGAAGAGGTGCAGCGTCATAACGAGCTACTGAGGTGAAACCGTGAAGACTCTTGTCTTGATCAGCAGGGCCCACGCCGACACCGCGTTCAGGCTCACCGAGGAGCTGCACAGGGACGGGGACGAGGTCGCGGTGCTCTTCCTCGGCCGGGGGACGCACCACGTCTCCAGGCCCGAGACCCTAGGGAGGCTCGGCTTCGCCAGCCTCTACACCATCCGGGACGAGTTCGACTCGCCCATCGAAGAGGTTATGGCGATAAGCTACGACGAGTTCGTGGGGCTCCTCGAGGAGTCGGGACGCACCTTCAGCTGGATCTAGTCGACCCACCAGACCCAGCCGCGCCTCTCCTTGCTCCGCTCGCCGTGGATGACCCCTCTCTGCCGCAGCCTGTTCAGGAAGACAATGGTGGCGTCGGGGCAGCGGACCAGCTTCTTACGGGTCTCCTC
>CAZQOX010000177.1:0-3426 GCA_964594895.1 uncultured Candidatus Bathyarchaeia archaeon | reverse complement strand
TATGCCCGCGTACTCGGTGTCCTCGATGACTCCCTGGATCTCTATGACGCCGATGGTCCCCCTCCTGTTGATGGTCACGGGTGACTCTGGCTCCCACATGAATATCACCGTCATCGCCGCTATCATTATGAACGAGAAGACCGCGAGCGCGACGGTAGCCCTGTTCCTGTTAATCCTCTCCATGATCCACCTTCACCGGTACCCCAAATACTGAGCTTCCGCTTTAATAGGGTTATTCCCGGAACCTTATGACCCGTGGCGCCGTCCTGACGCCCTTCCCCATCCGCTCCACCACCCTTATGACCATGACGTGCAACACGTCCGTGGCGGTGGCGAAGAGAGGCTTAACGATGTTAGACACGGCGTAGCCTAGCAGGATTAACGGCTTCCTCCTCCGGAACTTGTCGCTGAAGAAACCCGAGACGGCGCGCAGGGCGTAGCTCATCGCCTCCGCGGTGCCCTCCACGAGGCCGAGGGAGGCTATGGTTCCACCGGGCAGCCCCAAGATGTACACCGGTAGGAGGCTGAACACCATCTCGCTGGAGCAGTCCGTGAAGAAGCTGACCAGCCCCAGCATGTAGACGTTTCTAAGCTCGCCTTCGCCTTCAGCCATGCAGGCTAGCGTGTATGAATCTGGAATTAAGGGTTCCATCCATGCGTCAACGTAAAATCAGTGTAGCGCGCTCTTCATGTAGGTGGTATCTTTGAGCGGGGACGGTGAGAGAGAGTACATCCACATGGTGAAGGAGACGGCGAAGGCCATGTGGGGACCTGAGGCTGCCGAGGAGTTCGGCGAACACATCGAGCGCACCGCCGCAGCGGTCTACGCCGTGAGCAACTACCCTCTGGAGCCCGATGTCGAGCCCGTCACCAAGATGAGGCCGGGGGACCTGTGATGGAGCCGTACAGACTGGGTCTGGCCGAGGCGTCCCGCATGATGAGGGATGGGAGCCTCACCCCCACGCGGCTCACAGAGTCCCTCCTGGACAGGATAGACAGGCTGGAGCCGGTCGTCGAGGCCTGGGTGACCGTGGACCGGGAGGCCGCCATGGAGGCCGCGGAGGCCGCAACCAGGGAGGCAGAGGAGGGACGCATCAGGAGCCCCCTCCACGGCGTCCCCTTCGGAGTCAAGGATATCTACTACACCGAGGGCATGAGGACGACCATGGGCAGCAGCCTCTACTCGGGGTTCGTGCCTGACCACGACTCCGCCGTCGTCAAGACCCTCAGGGAGACAGGCGCCGTGGTGCTCGGGAAGACGGAGACCACCGAGTTCGCGGTCCACGACCCCGCGCCCACCAGGAACCCCTGGAACACCCTCCACACGCCCGGGGGCAGCAGCAGCGGCTCCGCGGCGGCCGTCTCATGCGGCATGGCGCCCATGGCCCTCGGCAGCCAGACGGGGGGCAGCGTCGTCAGGCCCGCCAGCTACTGCGGCGTCGTGGGCTTCAAACCCACCTACGACCTCCTCAGCAGGGAAGGCGTCTTCCCCCTGAGCTGGAGCCTCGACCACGTCGGCTACATGACCCGCACGGTGGAGGACGCCGCCATCACACTCAAGACCCTGAGAATGGACTTGCCCCCCGCCCAGGGCATGGATGACACCCCGAAGCTGGGGCTCCTCGGCGGCTACTTCAAGGAGAACGCGTCTGACGATGCATGGCTCGGCTTCGAGCAGGCCGTGGGCAAGCTATGGGGCGAGGGAGCGGAGTTCATCGACGTGGAGCTTCCCCCGAGCTTCGGGATGGTGCCCAGCGTGCACAGGGTTATAATGTCCGTTGAGGCCGCGGCCGTCCACGAGGATGGTTACAGGGTCAACCCCGACGGGTACAGGGAGTACATCAGGGGCTTCATCTCCAGCGGCCTCCTCGTCCCGGCCACCGCTTACCTGCGGGCCCAGAGGATTAGGGGCGTCATAACCCGAGACATCCATGCGTTGATGACGGACTACGACTGCCTGGCCTGCCCCTCCACCATGGACACCGCGCCCAAGGGCCTGGAGTGGACGGGGAGCCCCGCCTTCAACGCGCCGTGGAGCCTCACAGGCCTCCCCTCCGCGACGGTGCCCTCCGGGCTCAGCGAGGACGAGATGCCCCTAGGCCTCCAGCTTATAGGAAAGCCTTACAGGGAGCTGGACCTGCTTCAGGTGGCGGCGTGGTGCGAAGACAAGCTGGAGTTCCCCAAGGAGCCTAGAGACCCCTATACGCCTTAAAACCCTTTATCCCGCCTCGACCCACGATTAATCTATGTCAGGTAAACTCCTGTTCGTCATCCAGAGCGGCCCGGAGAGCCACTACAACGTGCTCTGGGGCCTGAGGATGGCTAAGAACACGTGGACCCACCCCTACGGCGAGAAGATACTCGACGACGTGAAGCTCCTCCTCTTCGGGAGGGGCGTCGGCATAATCAACCCGAAGCTAGCCGAGAGCCCGGAGTTCGAGGAAAGCATACTCGGGCTCAACGAGGTGGGGGTCGAGGTCGCCGCATGCGTGTCCATCGCGGAGCCCCTGGGTCTAACGGAAGAGGCCGAGAGCCTAGGGGTCAAGCTGGTCCACGCCTCCCAGTACGTCGCCGAGAAGGTGAGCGAGGGCTACACCATCATGAACTTTTAAGGGACCTTCACTTCCTCGCCGCCCATTAAGGCCGAGACCTCAACCAGGTCCTCCAGGGCGCTGTCCGCCACTATCCTGGCGTGGACTGGGCCGTGGTCGTTGTATGTGAGCCTCTTGACCGCCATGACGTTGGCCATCCGGAGGTGGCTCTGCGCCTCGCCGTCGTTCTCGAGGAGCCTGAACGTCTCCAGGACGGCGGGCTCCTCCAGGTACCTGTGGATCAGGCGTCTGGATGCCGTGTTCATCCTGCTCTGGGGATGTGGAAGGCTCCGCAGAGAAAAACCCTTAGCCCTTGGGGAGGGTGAACGTGAAGGTTGTGCCCTCGCCCAGGCGTGTCTCGAAGCCTATGGTTCCGCCGTGGGCCTCAACTATCCGTTTGCAGGCGGGGACACCAAGGCCCCTGCCTCCCTTCATCTTCGCCATGAAGGGCTTGTAGATCACCTTCACCACCTCCTCGGGGATGCCTGACCCGGTGTCGCTTATCTTCACCTCGACGTGGTCGCCCCGGTCCTTTATTCCGACCCTTACGACGCCGCCTCCATGCATGGCCTTTATGGCGTTCTTGATGAGCTTTCTGAAGACCAGAGCCACCTTGGTGGGGTCCATCCTGAACCTCTCGATCTCGTCGGCGTCAAGAGCCAGCTCCACGTAGTCGGGGACCTCGAGCTCGCTGATCCCGAGCTCATAGGCCTTGACTATGTCGGCGTCGACCATCTTCAGCAGGTGCCCCTTGTAGAAGTCCCTGAAGTTGTCCAGTAGCTGGGTCGTCTGCTTGAGGCTCTCCCGTATCATGGTGTAGAACATGGGGTTCTCG
>CAZQOX010000176.1:0-3454 GCA_964594895.1 uncultured Candidatus Bathyarchaeia archaeon | reverse complement strand
AGGTCCATTCGGGCAGCCCCGGCTTCGTGAACCCCTACTCGTACCTGATCTCCATACTGCTGGTCACCTCCGGTTTCCAGATAGCCCTGTTCGGGCTCCTCGCGAACCTCATCCTCCAGATAAGGAGGTCGGTGGAGCCAAGGGAAACCAGCGGCGTAGTCGAGAAGAAGGATCAGGATAACTGATATATTCAGGCCCCATAAGCTGCACTGTATGTACGAAGAAATCATAGAGTACCTCCGGCTCAACTACATGAGGTTCGCCTGGGCCATCGCCACAGTCATCCTAGTCTACACGGTCTACCGCCTCCTCGCCGGCTTCATCAAGAGCAAAGGCCAGGAACTGGAGCTTGAGCCCCACGTCCGAAACATCATCAGGCTGCTGCTCAGGGTCGTCGCCATAGTCGTAGCCATCACCACCGTGTTCAACATCTTCGAGTTGCCCACAAACGTGTTCCTGGGCAGCTCGGCCCTCGTAGGCGCCGCGCTGGGCTTCGGCTCCAGCCAGACCATCAACAACATCGTCGCCGGCTTCTACGTCCTCCTAACCCAGCCATTCAAGGTCAAGGACTACGTGAGGATCGCCGACCTGGAGGGCCAGGTCGAGGAGATAAGCATCAACTACACCAGCCTCTACACGCCCACGTTCAACCTGCTAAAGGTGCCCAACACCCAGGTCATGAACAGCAAGATACTGAACCTGACCCACGAGGGCTACATCAAGTACACCTTCAAGGTGAACTTCGGCCACGAGTTGACTGAGGAGCAGGTCATGGAAAGGATCCTCAAGCCAGCCATCGCGGAGTTCCACGACAACTGCGTGAACGGGGAGTTCAGGTGCCCCGAGGCCTACATGGACGCCGTCGACAGGCTCGGCAAGACCTACATGATTCGGCTATTCATCCCGAAGGGCGAGGCTAGGACCCTGTACACGATGCAGCCGGAGCTGACCCGCCTCATAATGAGGAAGTACGACGACGTCAGAGCCGTTCAATAGTGGCTCCTCGAAAATTTCAAATTCCCACCAGCGTATCCTAGATGGAACATTATGGTGAACTACTTTGGTTAAACCCATATGGATCGCACGGGACCCTTCATCATGCTCCGGCTGCAGACGCTGCGAACTCGCATGCAGCATGCACCACGAGGACTGGATGTGGCCCGAGGCGTCAAGAATCCGCATCTTCATGCCGTTCCCCGGTCTTGAGGTCCCGCACCTCTGCTCCCAGTGCATGGACTATCCGTGTGTGGAGGCATGCCCCGTCGAAGCCCTGTCCACCGACCCCGACTACGGGGCGGTGATCGTCGACAGGGAGAAATGCACCGGCTGCGGCGCCTGCATCACGGCTTGCCCCGGCTCGGTGCCCTTCCTGCACCCCGGAGACGGCAAGGCCACCATATGTGACCTCTGCGAAGGGGAGCCTAGGTGCGTCGAGGTCTGCACCGAGGCAGGATACAACTGCCTAACCATCGTCAACGAGGACCCCAGCGTCCACAGGAAGCTCTACAGCAGGAACCCGATAGACACGGCGAGGGACCTGGCTGTGAAGATGTTCGGCGAGAAGGGCGAGGAGGTAATAGAATGACTCCGGGCGGATACGCTGGCAAGTGGCTCGACGTAGACCTCACCAAGGACAAGATAAAGGAGTTCTCGTTCCCCGACGAGACCCTTGAACAGTACCTCGGCGGAAGGGGCGTCGCCACCAAGATCCTCTGGGACCGTGTAGGCAGGAGGTGGAGCGACCTCGACGGCCTGGCCCCGGAGAACCCCCTCATATTCGCGACGGGGCCCATGACAGGAATATACCCGGGTGCACGGATCTGCGTCAGCGGCAAGAGCCCCGTCAGCAACGGCGTCGTCGGGTCCACCGCCGCGACGGAGTTCGCCGTCGAGATGAGGACGGCCGGGTACGACGGAATCGTGTTCACGGGTAAGGCGGAGAAGCCGGTCTACCTCCTAGTGACCGACGAGGGCGCCGAGCTCGTGGACGCCAGCCACCTCTGGGGGCTGGACGGCGAGAAGACCCTCATCAAGCTCAACAAGGAGGTCACCGCCGAGCTGTCCAAGAGGAAGCCCAACGTGGGCCTCTGGAGGGAGCCCGGCACCATGTACATCGGCCCAGCGGGCGAGAACATGGTCAAACACGCCGCCGTCATGGCGAAGATATGCCACGCCGCCGGGTACGGCGGCTACGGCAGCGTCATGGGCAGCAAGAACCTGAAGGCTGTGGTGGCCAAGGGCCGAGGCAGGCTCCCCGAGGTCAGCGCCCCGGAGTCCGTGTACCTCCTATGGAGGAAGGCCCACCGCGACTGCATGACCGACACAACGTTCAGGCGGTGGGGCACCGGCTTCCTCGGCTACAGTTGCGGCGCGGATACCAGCAGCGAGCCCATAAGGAACTGGCAGGAGGAGTGGCACGACGAGAAGACCATGGGTGTGCCCCACTACATGGACAGGTACTGGGTGAAGGTCAAGTGGGCGGACTTCAACTGCACGACGAACTGCATGAAGGTCAGCTGCATTAAGGCCGGCCGCTGGAAGGGCGATATCACGGACATGCCCGACTACGAGCTCCAGGCGTACTGCGGCACCAACCTAGGCATCTTCGACCCGGGCGACAACATCCACATAAGCACCCTCATGGACAAGCTTGGCCACAGCGGCATCAACTGCCCCAACACCATGGGGTACGCCGCGGAGCTCTACCAGCGAGGCATCCTCACAGAGGACGACATAGGCTTCAAGCTGGAGTGGGGAGACACCGAGGCATTCGACAGGCTCGCCCACATGATGGCTTACAGGGAGGGCATAGGTGATGTCCTCGCGGAGGGCACCTACAGGGCGGCTCTGAAGATAGCCGACATGAAGGGCTTGAAGCCCGAGGAGCTCCTCAGGTACGCCGTTCAGGTGAAGGGCATCGAGGTGGGGGCCCACGGCACCCGCAGCGACAAAGACTACACCAACGACATGTGCTACGCCGCCAGCGTCCAGGGGGGCGACCACACGAGCACAGCCGTGGACGGCTACAGCGACATGAGCGACGCGGTGTTCCAGGACTCAGCCGTGTTCTGCATGTTCACGGCGAGTGGCCCCAGCCAGGAGCTGATCTTCGACTTCGCCAAGGCCATAACGGGGTTCCCGATAACCGTCGACAGCTGGAGACGGGTGAACGGGCCTAGGATCGTGACGCTGCAGAAGGCGCTGCTCCTCATGGGCGGCCCCGACGTCACGTGGGAGCCCGTGAAGGACGACGACAACCCTCCCAGGTTCTACGAGCCGCTGCCCAGCGGCCCCTACAAGGGGATGGTGACGGACAGGGAGCGGGTGGACATCAGGATACAGGCATACTTCGAGACCCTGGGCTGGGACGAGAGGGGCATCCCGAAGAAGGAGACCCTCAAAAGGCTCGGGTTGTCCGACGTCGATCCATTGATGGAGAAATTCCGTCAGTAAC
>CAZQOX010000175.1:0-3476 GCA_964594895.1 uncultured Candidatus Bathyarchaeia archaeon | reverse complement strand
GTAGTAGCCGTTGCTGTTCCAGACGGTGGCGATGTCGGCGTCCACGTGCCTGAACGTCTCCAGCCACTGCCACGTCACAGGCGTAGGGTCGCCGCCCACCATGTTCAGGTTCCTGCAGCCCTTGTCGGCGAGGTCCTTCACCTGGACGGCCATGAGCTCCGGCGTCACCGAGGCGCCGCTGCTCATCCACTGGCTGATGTCCCAGTTCTGGCAGTGGATGCACCTCATGCTGCAGCCCCCGGTGAAGACGGTGCCGCTGGGCACCAGTTCGGGCTCCTCCCCCATGTGGGGGAACGCCGAGTAGAGGCTGAAGTTGCGTCCCGCGCGGCAGTAGCCCTTCTCGCCGCGGAGCCTGTTGACGCCGCAGCCGCGCTCGCAGAACCTGCACTCCTTCATGAGCCGGTGTCCCAGAAGCACCTTGAGGCCGTACCACGACTTCTCTGCTGGCTTGGGTTTCCTCCCCAACGCGTCGTACGAGTCCTGTACCTCTCTGTACCCCGCCAAGAGTCTGTCATGGGTCTCCCACAGCGTCTCTACGGGGTCGCGTCTGCCGAACTCGGCTTCGACCGCCTTGTCTATCAGGTGCTTGGCGTGCTTCTTCCTCCTCACCACGTCTACGTACCTTGGGAGCGCGTGTACGACGCCGGGATCGTCTAGGATGCCTCTGGCGTCTGGCCTCGTGAGCCACATCATGAAACGAGGGGGAGCCGCAGTTAAAGGGGTTTCACTGTGACAATGGTTATTATCGACGCCTGTGCATCACATCTTGAATGGGAATGGAGTCTCGATTCGTCGAGAAGCTCACAGAGGACACGGTGCGCTGCACCATCTGCCCCAGGATGTGCACCGTGAAGCCGGGAAAGAAGGGGTTCTGCGGCACCAAGGAGAACGTGGACGGGAAGCTCATCAGCCTCACCTACGGCCAGCTCTCGGCCGTAGCCGTGGACCCCATAGAGAAGAAGCCCCTCGCCCACTTCTACCCCGGGAGCCTGAGCCTCAGCGTCAGCAGCGTCGGCTGCAGCTTCACCTGCCCGTGGTGCCAGAACTACCACCTAAGCATGAGCAACCTGGAGGGGAGCCACACCCGGTTCATGAGCCCCGAGGAGGTGGTGGAGGCCGCCATGGTCCAGGAGTGCACCAGCATCAGCTACACCTACAACGAGCCCCTCATCAACCTCAACTACGTGGAGGACACCGCACGATTCGCCCACGAGTCCGAGATCAAGAACGTCCTCGTCACCAACGGCTACGTCAGCATCCCCGCCCTGGGGCAGGTTGTGGACGTCATCGACGCCGCGAACGTGGACTGGAAGGCGTTCAACCAGGAGTTTTACAGGAAGTATTGCAGCGGCGAGCTCCAGAGCGTCCTAGACGCCACGGAGTACATGAAGCAGAGCGGCGTCCATGTCGAGGTGACGTTCCTCGTCATACCCGACACAAACGACAGCCCGGACGAGACAAGGGAGATGGCTCGCTACATCGTCGAGCATCTGGGCCCCGAGACGCCGCTTCACCTGAGCAGGTTCTTCCCAATGTACAAGTTCCAGCACGTCCCCCCGACGCCGGCGGAGACCCTCGTCAGGGCCAGGGAGATAGCCATGGAGGAGGGTGTCCGATACGTGTTCGTGGGCAACGTCAGGGGCGGCGGCTACGAGGACACCGTGTGCCACGTCTGCGGGGAACCCGTAATCAGCCGGTCAGGGTACACGATAACGGGCTGGCACCTAGACGAGGAAAAGAGGTGCCTCCACTGCGGCGCCGAGATACCCGTCGTCGGTCAGAGAGAGTCCCACCGGAAGAACTACGTCCTCTAAACCCAAGTTTATTAACCCGCAACATGGGAATCATTCATACCATCCAGAGTTGAACGACATGAGCGTAGAACGGAAGGTAGTATACTTCGAGAAGCCCGGCAAGGAGCACACCGAGGCTACGCTGAGGATCGCGGTGGATGCCGCCAAGGAGCGCGGCATCGACACCGTCCTCGTCTCAAGCACCACGGGCTACACCGCCGAGAAGGCGGCGGAGATGTTCAAGGGGAGCGGGCTGAGGCTCGTGGTAGTGACCCACCAGACAGGCTACAGGGAACCCGGCGTCCAGCTCCTCCCTGACGAGCTCAGGGAGAAGCTGGAGAAACTGGGAGTCGAGGTGGTCACGTGCACCGATGTGCTCACGGGCACCGTGGACGTGGGCATGAGCCGCCAGAGGCCCCCCAAGACCGAGCCCCTGGACGCGAGGCTGCCCTACATACTTCCGCCGACCAACGTGGTGATCGCCAACACGCTGCGGCTCTTCAGCCAGGGCGTGAAGGTCTGCGCCGAGATAGCCATGATGGCGGTGGACAGCAACGCCGTGCCGTCGGGGGAGATGGTGGTTAGCGTCGCTGGGAGCCACGATGGCGCGGACACGGCCATGGTGTTGACCGCCGCCGAGTCGGGCAGGATCAGGGACATGAAGCTCCACGAGATCCTGTGCAAGCCTCTCTAACCTTTTTCAATCACTTATTATCAGCCGATCCCGTATCATGGGGTGATGCTATGATAGACTACGGCGTACAGATCGAGCCCCAGTTCGGGTACACGTGGGAGATGATAAAGGAGACAGCCCTCGCCGCCGAGGCTGCTGGCTTCGAGAGCCTTTGGGCGTCGGACCACTTCCTCATCCGTCCAGAGGCCGTTGACGTCAACTGCCTGGAGGCATGGACGGTCCTCACGGCGGTAGCCGGCGCAACCAAGAGACTCAGGGTCGGCGCCATGGTTGCTTCTCAGAGTTACAGGAACCCTGTGCTCCACGCGAAGATAGCGGCGAGCCTGGACCATATGAGCGGCGGCAGGGTATACTTCGGCATCGGCGCCGGCTGGAAGGAGGTCGAGTACAGGGCCTACGGCATACCCTTCCCCCGCCCAGGGAAACGCGTGAGGCAGCTGGAGGAGGTCATCATCATAGCCAAGAAGCTCTGGACAGAACCCAAGGCCGACTACCAAGGCAGGTATTACAGCGTCAACGACTGCGTCTCCATGCCCAAGCCGGTGCAGGACCCGTTACCAGTCCTCGTGGGGGGCATGGGAACAAGACTCCTCAAGGTCTCGGCGAGGCACGCCGACACCGTGAACTTCTCGTGGAACACCCCTCTGGACACCTACGAGGAGAGGCTCGGCGTCCTGGCTAAGCACTGCGACAAGGTCGGACGAGACTATGACTCCATCAGGAAGTCGGCTGGGCTTCACCTGGCGCTTGAAGGCGTCGAGCCCGGCACGGTGGCCCCGTACATGAAGTACACCGGAGAGAGGAAGTGGGAGTACAAGACGCCGGAGGAGGCCGCAGAGTTCGTCAGGGGCTACGCCGCCCTCGGCGTCGACCACTTCGTCATCGTGTTCCCCTACGGCTCGGAGCCCGAGAGCGTCGGGTTCTTCATGGAAAGCGTGGCGCCCCTCGTATAACCCCTTTTATCATTGGTCCGCGTTCATTCACGTTGA
>CAZQOX010000174.1:0-3484 GCA_964594895.1 uncultured Candidatus Bathyarchaeia archaeon | reverse complement strand
TCAGCATCGTCGACGCCACCGCGGAGGCCGTCAAGGAGGAGGGGCTCACGGTGGTGGGCCTCCTGGGAACCCGTTTCACGATGGAGAAGCCCTTCTATGTGGACGGCCTGAAGAGGCATGGAATTGAGGCCCTCGTACCAGACGAGGATGAGAGGGAGTACATCAACAGGGTCGTGTTCCAGGAGCTAGCCAGGGGGTTGCTCCTCCAGGAGTCCCGCGAAAAATTCCTTGAGATCATAGACGGGTTGATGGGGAGGGGCGCCCAGGGAATAGTCCTGGGGTGCACCGAGATCCCGCTCCTCATCAGACCCGAGCACACGGACGTGAAGCTGTTCGACACGGCCACAATCCACGCCGAGAAGGCTCTAAGGTACGCGGTTGAAGGCTAGCCCAGCCTAGCCTGCCTTGAAAGTCACGAACTCCCCCGCGCTTCTCAGCTGCGGAGTCCCCCCGCCCTCCGACAGTATCCTCATCGCCCTGTCGGCGTCACGTATCCGTATGCCTCCGACGTAGTCTGCGCCTGTCAGGCTCCTTCTCGAACACGATCTGTGAAAGCGCGTTCAGTGCCGAGACGCCTATGACGCGCTCGATGAAGTCCCAGGACTCGATCATGCCCAGGAACTCCGCTACGGGTCTCCCCGCCAACGTCCCCGCGTCTTGGAGAACCTCGCAGCACTCCGGCGCGGCCTCGGATATCATGGAGTTGCAGACTCCTGCGTGGCCGGTGTCAAGCTTCAAACCGGAGTAGCCGAGCCCCAGGCACACCCTCTCGGCACGTATCTCGTCTATTTCTGGTACCTCTTCCAGCAACTGGTCCCTGACCTCGGATAAAATAGCTTTCATCCCTCTTCCCCTAGCTCATCTATCATATGTGTCTCCGCCATGTTTACTTTTATTCCTTAAATAACTGCGGAGAATGTAGACACGGGTGACTATGCTGGACGCCGCCGAGAAGATAGCCGAACACGTAGCCGGCACAACATACACGGATCTTCCGGACGCCGCCGTAACGGCCGCGAAGAAGGTGGTAACCGACCTCTTCGGCGTGATCATCGCAGGCTCCTCCTCACCCGAGTCTCGGCAGGTGCTGGGGCTCGTGAGGGGGTGGGGAGGGCGTGGGGAGAGCCGGGTCCTCGTCCACGGCGACAGGGTGCCGGCGCCGGACGCGGGGTTCGTCAACGGCGTCATGGGCCGCGCGAGGGACTTCGACGACGTCCACGAGGCCGCCGTCCTGCATCCCTCCGTCTCCGTGGTTCCCGCCGCCCTAGCCGCGGCCGAGCTCCGAGGCGGAGTCACGGGGAGGGAGTTCGTTGCGGCCGTCGTCCTCGGCGTGGACCTGACGTGCAGGCTGGGCATGGCCCCCACTAGGGGACCCAACGTGAGCGGGATGTCTACGACCTGGCAGTGCGGGGCCTTCGGATCAGCGGCTGCGGCCAGCAGGGTCCTCGGCCTAGACGCGGACGAGACGCTGAACGCCATGGGGATAGCGTACAGCCAGGCCTCCGGGAACCAGCAGAGCATCGTAGAGGGGGCGACGGTGGTCAGGGTGCAGCAGGGCCTCACGACGAAGGCCGGGATAACGTCAGCGCTGCTCGCCATGAGCGGGGTCACCGGCCCCAGGGAGGCGCTGGAGGGCAGGTTCGGGTACTACCCCGTCTACCACCGCGGAGAGTACGATAGGAGGGAGCTCCTCGACGGCCTGGGCGAACGGTACGAGATAGTCAACACCAGCATCAAGCCCTACCCCTGCTGCAAATGGACGCACCAGGCCATAGAGGCGGCCCTAGGCATAGTCAACGAGGAAGGCGTCAAGCCAGAAGCCGTGGAAGCCGTCGAGGTGCGCCTCAACAGGCAGGCCTACAACCTCGTCTGCGAGCCAATGCAGTTTAAACGCCGCCCCCGCAGCGTCGTCGACGCCCAGTTCAGCGTCCCCTTCACCGTCGCGGCCGCCATAGTCAGGGGAGGGGTCTCCCTGGACACCTTCACCGAGAAAAGCATCAGGGACCCGGAGATACTGGAGATGGCTCAGAGAGTGGAGGCCACGGTCGACCCGGGGATCGAGGCGCGGTACGGGAGGGGGATAGCGCCCGAGATCGTCGAGGTGAGGACCACAGGGGGAGAAACCCATGTGAGGCATGTCGAGCATGTGAGGGGGAGCCCCGGCGCCCCCATGAGCTTCGACGAAGTGAAGGAGAAGTTCAGGGGCTGCGTTGCGTACTCGGCCAAGCCGGTGCCCATGGAGAACTTGGAGGAGTTCCTAAGGTCGGTTGCTGGGCTGGAGAAGCTTGGCGACGTCTCATCGTTGATCGAGCCGCTGACGACGTTATAGACAGAAAAACCATGGTCGGTCTTTTATTATCTTCAGCATATTGTCTCCACCGTAGATGGTTAACCATGGTTACGTTAGAAGAGGTACACGAGCTGGGAACCGAGCTTGAGCGGTGGCTCCGGATGAGGGTCCACCCCATAGCCGTCAAGATGCTGAAGGGCAGGGAGGACGTCCCCGGGGACGCCGTCATCCCGACGCGGGACTGGGGCCACAAGTTCAGCCTCTGCCAGGCCTTCGCCAAGGCCCAGAGGGACGGCATCACCGTCGCGATGTTCAAGGAGGACATGTGGTGCTTCGAGCCCGTCGTAGGCCTGGGCCTGGCGGAGAGCATCCCCTACTTCGAGGAGGGAAACCACAGGTACCCTGACAGCGTCAGGACGCTGGAGGACGCGGGGGAGTGGTGCAGGAACATGCCCCACCTGGAGTACGGCGTGTACAAGGGCATCGCCGTGGGGCCGGTGAACACCTGCAGCTACATGCCCCAGGTCGTCACGATGCACGTGAACGGCATGCAGATGAGCCAGCTCCTCATCGTCAAGAACTGGATCGACGGCAGGGACGTCCACGCCCAGCTCTCCGGCCACGCCGTCTGCAACTACGCAGTCGTGCCGCCGCTGCTCAGCGGGGAGTGCACCGTCGCCATCCCCTGCAAGGGGGACAGGCGCCTCGCCATGGCCCAGGACGACGAGATCATGTTCTCGCTGCTCCCGGGTATGCTCCCAGACTTCATCGAAGGCACCCGGTTCCTTCAGGAGCACAACTGGGGGATACCCATGCTCCAGGAGTACAAGGAGGAGTACGACCTGAAGCCGGCGTACGCGAAGCTCGGGGAGATGCTCGGCATGGACCTGAAGAAGTCGCCCCCCAGGGAACAGAAGTACCAGAAATACTAGTTCAACCAACCCCCCACTTTCCTATTAATCCTGACCACTTCGACGGGGGTCCGAGTCTCCCCTGGGCTATGTTATCCAAAAAAGGAGGGAAAGGGTTCTGTGTCTAACCTAAAAGGGTGGGGAGGGTCTTCTCGGCTCCTTTGGCGAGGATCAGCCCCAGTATGAGGGAAACCAGTGCCTGACCGAAGAGGTCACGCAGGAAGGAGACGACGGCGATGGGGTAGCCCTTTATGAAGACGTTGACGAAGAAGTAGGTCGTCGC
>CAZQOX010000173.1:0-3493 GCA_964594895.1 uncultured Candidatus Bathyarchaeia archaeon | reverse complement strand
TTGAGCTGAGGAACATGAACACGGTGGCCAACCCGAACACGGGCCTCATCCCCAGGGCCTCGGTCAGTGGCCCGCTCAGGTATGTGCCTATCAGCAGGCTGAAGCCGTTGACGGCCTCGTAGAGCCCCATGGCCAGCGCCCTCCTGCCCGCCCCGGCGGCCTCCACGATGGCGGTCATCAACGCGAGGAAGAAGAACGCCTGCCCCAGCCCGAAGAGCACGAAGGCGGCCCCCAGGTGGACGCTGGACCTCGCCACTGTGACGACGACGAGGCTCGCAGCCATGCTGACGGCGCCCAGAGACGACATCCGTTTCCTCCCGTACCGGTCCGACAGGAAGCCGCTCACCGGCCCCATCGAGGCCTTCACGAGGCCTATCGTGGACATCAGGGCGCCCACGAGAAGATACGACGTCCCGACGAACTCGCTGGTGTAGAGGGACAGGAGCGGCTGGATGAGGCCGTAGCCGATGAACATGGACGACAGCGCAGCCGCGTACCTAGCCACCCGGCCTACGAATGCGTGGTCCTCCTCGTTCAACGTTTTCTCATTAAGACCGTCCTTCGACGGGAAAAGAGTATTGGCGCCCCGGTGGGGCCCGCATCAAACGTGGAAGACTTACAATAAGACGGTCATGGCCTGTAGGAGGCCATGACGTCGTCGCTGAACTTCTTCATGGAGGCCTTCCAGTCGTCCCTGGGGAAAGCGACGGCGTAGACTGAGGCCCCGAACTCCTCCGCCTCCTCGATGCCTCGGAGGCACGCGTCCGAGCTGTAGCCCCCGGCGCCCATCTCCCCTATCATGAACTCGACGTCGTTGACCCTCCCAGCGTCTTCCGCGGCGCTGAGCACCGTCTCCTTGATCCGGTCCCTGTCATGAGTCATCCACGGGGGTATGAAGCAGGTGTCCCCGTATCTGCCGGTCAGCCTCAGCATGCGTCTCCCTGAGCTGCCGAACAGCAGCCGAGGGTAGGGCCTCTGCAGGGGCTTCGGGTCCAGCACGGCGCCTTCGATGTCGTAGTGTTTGCCTTTGTGCGTGACCTCGGGCTCTGTCCAGAGCCTCAGCATGACGTCGAGGGCTTCATGGGTCTTGTCGACCCGCTCCCCGGCGTCCAGCCACTCGCTGAAGCCTTCGAACTCCACCTTGCTCCAGCCCGCGCCGACGCCCAGCACCACCCTGCCGCCCGAGAGTACGTCGAGGGTGCTGAGCCGCTTAGCCAGCACACCGGGGTGCCTGAGTGTGAGGGGCGTGACTAGGGTGCCCAACCTTATCCGCTCCGTCTTCCCGGCTAGGTAGGTGAGGGCGGTCCACGTCTCCAGGGTCCTGTACGGATGCTGCATGCTGTGCCCCGCCTCTCTGCCCCACATGTAGTGGTCCGGCATCAGCGCGCCGTCAAGGCCGAGCCTGTCGGCCTCCAATATGGCCCCGGTGATGTTCTCTACGTCGTCGTAGAGGTTCCCGAGGCCGGTCAGGTAGAACTTCAATGGGAGTCAAGAAGACAGGTGAACCATCTTTTAAAAACCGAGTGAATTCCAATGACGGCTAGAGATAATAACCGGGGCCGCTCATCTTGTCCAGATGTTCGATGAGCGCCCCTAGACCACCCTCAGCGGCGAAGAAACCCAAGGAGATCACCGTCCACGGAGACGCCAGAGTAGACGACTACTACTGGCTCCGGGAGAAATCGAGCCCCGACGTCGTCGCGTACCTCGAGGCCGAGAACAGGTACACGGCGCAGACGATGAAGCACACGGAAGGCCTCCAGCTGCGTCTCTACGAGGAGATGGTGGGCAGGATACAGGAGACCGACACCAGCGCCCCCGTCGCCTACGGCGGCTACCTCTACTACACCCGCACCGAGGAGGGAAAGCAGTACACCATCCACTGCCGCCGCAGAGGCAGCATGGAGGCCGAGGAGCAGGTGCTCGTGGACCTGAACAGGATCGTCGAAGAGGAGAGGCTCGGATACCTGACCCTGGGCTTCATCAAGGTCAGCCCAGACCACAGGCTCCTCGCGTACAGCCTCGACAGGGACGGAAACGAGAACTTCACGATCCACTTCAAGGATCTGGAGACCGGCGAACACCTACCGGACCAGATCGTGGGCGCCGCGTACAGCGCGGAGTGGGCAAACGACCGCAGGACGCTATACTACAGTACCCAGGACGAGGCCAAGCGCAGCGACAGGCTCCACCGCCACGTCCTCGGCTCACCCCAGGCGGAGGACGAGCTGCTGTTCCACGAGGAGGACAAGCTGTTCAGCCTAAGCCTCTCCAAGACCAGGGACCACAGGTACCTGCTGCTGGGGCTCGGCAGCATGGAGACCACCGAGGTCCACCTCATAGACGCCGACGACCCCCGGGGCATGCCCCGGGTGATCCACCCACGGGAGAAGGGGCTCCGCTACTACCCGGGGCACCGCCACGGCGTCCTCTACATCGTCACCAACCACGGCGGCGCAAAGAACAACAAGGTGGTGAAGGTGGACGCCGCTAACCCGGGGATCGAGGGCTGGGAGACGTACATCCCCCACAGGCCCGAAGTGAAGATCGACGGCGTCGACCTCTTCGAGGGGCACATGGTCGTCTACGAGAGGGTGAACGGCCTCAAGACCATGCGGGTAATCAGCCTAGGGACCGGCGAGTCCAGACAGGTGGAGTTCCCGGAGGAGGTCTACACCTACGGCCAGGGGTCGAACCAGGTGTTCGCCTCGACCAGGCTACGGTTCGCCTACACCTCACTGACAACGTCGGTCAGCGCCTTCGACCTCGACATGGACACGCTGGAGTGGACCCTCGTGAAACGGCAGCCCGTGCTAGGAGGCTACGACCCAGAGGACTACCACACCGAGAGGCTGTTCGCCACCGCCGACGACGGGGCCAAGATACCCATGTCGCTGGTCGCCAGGAAGGGCTTCAGGAGGGACGGCAGAGGTCCGCTGCTCCTCTACGGGTACGGCAGCTATGGTATGAGCATCGACCCTGCTTTCAACTCGGGGAGGCTCAGCCTCCTGGACAGGGGCGTCGCGTTCGCCATCGCCCACGTCCGCGGCGGCGGCGAGATGGGGCGCCAGTGGTACGAGGATGGCAAGTTCCTCAAGAAGCGGAACACGTTCAAAGACTTCATAGCCTGCGCCAGGCTCCTCATAGCCGAGGGGTACACGAGCAGCGACAGGCTGGTCGCGATGGGGAGGAGCGCAGGCGGCCTCCTGATGGGGGCGGTGACCAACATGGCGCCCGAGCTGTTCAAGGGGATAGTCGCGGGTGTCCCGTTCGTAGACGTGGTCACCACGATGCTGGACGATTCGATACCGCTGACGGTGGGCGAGTACGAGGAGTGGGGCGACCCCAGGGACCCCGAGTACTACCGCTACATGCTGGGCTACAGCCCCTACGACAACGTCGAGGCCAGAGACTACCCCGAGATGCTGGTGACGGCGGGCCTCAACGACCCCCGGGTCCAGTACTGGGAGCCCGCCAAGTGGGTCGCCAAGCT
>CAZQOX010000172.1:0-3519 GCA_964594895.1 uncultured Candidatus Bathyarchaeia archaeon | reverse complement strand
AACCTGGAGGTCTACCACGTCGAGGCCATCACCGGCGGCACCGACGCCGTCGTCAACGTCGAGGTCCGGCTCAGGCAGGGCGACAAGGTGGTCACCAGCCGAGGCGTAAACGAAGACATCGTCATGGCCAGCGTCGACGCCTACCTCAAGGGAGTCAACCTCTACCACAGCATGAGGAAACAGCGATGAGCACCACATCGGAGAAGATACTCGCCCACGCATCAGGGCGAGGCAGGGTCAAGGCAGGCGAGATAGTCAAGGCCCGGGTCGACACGGCGATGATGCCGGACGTCACCAGCGTCCTCGCCATCGAAGCCATGAAGAAGATAGGCGCGGCACACGTATGGGACCCAGACAGAGTCGTCATCATACTCGACCATGTCGCGCCCCCCAGCAGCGTCAACAGCGCCCGAGTTCACGGCGTCATCCGAGCCTTCGTCAAGGAACAAAACCTGAAACACTTCTACGACGTCGAGAGCGGCGTCTGTCACCAAGTCCTACCTGAGCATGGCCACGTCCGCCCCGGCACAGTCGTCATCGGGGCGGACAGCCACACATGCACCCACGGAGCCTTCGGGGCCTTCGCCACCGGCGTCGGCAGCACAGACATGGGCGCCGTCCTGGCGCGGGGCAAGACGTGGCTCCGGGTACCCGAGACCATCAAGGTAGACATCAACGGCAGCCTCGGCAGACACGTCTACGCCAAGGACGTGGTGCTCCGCGTAGCCAAGGAGATAGGCGTCAGCGGAGCCACATACATGGCCCTCGAGTACACGGGGCAGACGGTCTCCGACCTCACCGTCCCGGGCCGCATGACCCTCTGCAACATGGCTATCGAGATGGGAGCCAAGACCGGCATCTGTCAACACGACCACAAGACACGTAGATGGCTCAGAGACCACGGCGTATACGTCGACGAAAACAGCCCCCTCCACCCCGACCCAGACGTACATTACAGACGCGCAGTGGAGCTCGACGTGGCCGGCATGCCGCCCCAGGTCGCGTGCCCCCACAACGTCGACAACGTCAAACCCGTCACCGAGGTAGCCGGCGTAGAGATCAACCAGGCCTTCATAGGCAGCTGCACCAACGGCCGCCTCGAGGACCTCCGGCAGGCACAAGCCATACTGAAGGGGAGACACGTTCACAGGGACGTGCGGCTCCTCGTGGCCCCGGCGAGCAGAGCCGTCTACAGGGCAGCCCTAGAGGAGGGCATCATCGTGGACCTCGTAGACGCCGGCGCCGTGGTCAGCAACCCCAGCTGCGCCGCGTGCTTCGGCGGCCACATAGGGCTCCTCGGCCCCGGCGAGCGAGGCATCGCCACAAGTAACCGAAACTTCAGGGGCCGCCAGGGGAGCCCGGAGGCGGAGGTCTACCTGAGCAGCGCTGCCGTCGCCGCCGCCTCGGCCCTCACCGGGCACATAACGCACCCAGAGGAGGTGGCGTGATGAAGCTCAAGGGAAGAGTCTGGAGGTACGGCCACGACGTCAACACCGACTACATCATCCCCGGCCGCTACATGGAGCTCACGGACCCCGACGAGATGGCTACACACGTCTTCGAGGAGCACGACCCGGCGTTCAGGGACGGCGTCAGGCTAGGAGACATAGTGGTCGGCGCCACCAACTTCGGGTGCGGCAGCAGCCGCGAGCACGCGCCCCTCGCCCTCAAACACTCCGGCGTCGGCTGCGTCCTAGCCGAGAGCTTCGCCCGCATCTTCTACAGGAACTCCATAAACATCGGGCTCCCCGCCCTGGAGTGCCCCGGCATCCACAAAGCCGTCTCCAAAGGCGACACCGTCGAGGTCGACGTCACGGGCGGAGCGGTCAGGAACCTCGACACAGGCGCTGAGCTGAGATTCAATCCGCTGCCACCGTTCATGGTGGAGGTTTTAAATGCAGGCGGGCTCGTTCCTTACCTCAACGAGACCGAGGAATGGTAGATGAAGTACAGTATAGCCACGATACCAGGCGACGGTATAGGCACGGAGGTCATGGCCGCCGCCGTCAAGGTCCTGGAGGGACTCGCGGAGAGGACGGGCCTCGAGTTCGAGTTCAGACTCCTCTACGCAGGTGACGAGTACAAGGAGAGGACGGGGGTGGCGCTCCCCCCCGAGACGGTCGAGGGAGTCAAGGCCTCGGACGCATGCCTCTTCGCCGCCGTAGGCGACACCGCAAAGGAGGTGATCATACCGCTGAGGCAGAGGCTCAACCTATACGCGAACCTGCGGCCCGCCAAGGCGTACCCAGGCGTACCCGCCGTCAACCCCGACGTCGACATCATGATCGTCCGCGAGAACACCGAGGGCATCTACAAGATGATAGGCCACCGAGGCAAAGACTACGGTTTCAACGTGAGGGTAATCACGCGGGAGGCCAGCGAACGCATCGTACGGTACGCCTTCGAGTACGCCCGGAAAAACGGAAAGTCCAAGGTCTCCGCAGTCCACAAGGCCAACGTCCTGGACTACACGGACGACGTGTTCCTCGAGGCGGCCCGGGACGTGGCCAGGAGCTACCCCGGCATCGCATACGAGGAGGTCATCGTGGACGCCTGCGCCATGAAGCTCGTCCTCGCACCCCAGCAGTTCCAGGTCATAGTCACCACCAACCTGTTCGGCGACGTCCTCAGCGACGAGGCCGCGGGCCTGGTCGGCGGCCTGGGCATGGCGCCCAGCGGCAACGTCGGTGACGAGCTCTGCATCTTCGAGCCAGTACACGGCAGCGCCCCCGACATCGCGGGCAAAGGCATAGCCAACCCCCTCGCCACCATCCTCAGCGCAGCCATGATGCTGGAGTGGCTCGGCGAGAAGGAGGCGGCGGACCGCTTGGAGGCGGCTGTGCTCAAGGTTTTAGAGGAAGGCCGGGTCAGGACGCCGGACCTCGGCGGCGCCAACACCACGGACGACGTGGCCGACGCCGTCATAGAGAGGCTCTGAGCCGCCTCACAATCTTTTTAAACCATAACAGTTTACAACCTTTGGTTTACAACCTGTGTCTGACAAGAGACGAGCGGCTAGGAGAGACTTCGAGACCGTCGTAGGAGTCCTAGGCAACCCCGTGCGCAGGAGCATCATAAGGAAGCTCAGCGAGGGCCCGGACTACACGCTCCGGCTCAGCAACGAGCTCAACATAGCGCAGCAGCTGGCAGCCAAACACCTCAAGGTAATCAGGGACGCCGAGCTCGTCGACGTGGTCCGGCAGAAGAGCAGCAGGGGCGCGGACAAGAACGTCTTCCACTTGAGCAAGTTCTACAGCCTCCAGATCGACTTCAGCCCCGCCCTCTATAACGAGCGGCTCGTCAGCTTCAACAACCCCACCGGGTGGATACAGCACGACAACCACATGGAGCGCCTCGAGGAGCAGGTCAAGGACATGGAGGAGGACAGCCTTGACCCGGACGACGTGACGCCCCTGCGACAGATAATCCAGGTCATCGACGACGAGCTGGACAGCCTCGAGAAACGCCGCGCCAGGCTCCTCTACATAAGGAACCTCGCCCTGGGGGCGACCCAGAACG
>CAZQOX010000171.1:0-3533 GCA_964594895.1 uncultured Candidatus Bathyarchaeia archaeon | reverse complement strand
GCGCGATCCGGGCCAGGTGGATCTGCCTGTACTGGTCCACGTCCCACTCGCCCATGACGTCTTGCGCCATGTCGCTCATGACCACGTCAGCCTTGCCTTCGAAGCACCCGATGACCTCCTCCTGGACGGCGGGGTCTCTGACGTCACCCACCATGGTGACCACGTTGGGCTCCCGGAGGGGCTCGATCTCGTCCAGGTCCACGCCGACGACCAGCCCGTCCTCCGGTATGAACTCGGCGGCGACCTGGAGCCAGCCGCCGGGGGCCGCGCCGAGGTCCAGCACATAACTGGCGTCGTCGAAGACGCCGAACTTGTTCTGTATCTGCTTGAGCTTGTATGAGGCGCGGCTCCTGTAGCCCTCCTCTTTGGCGCGTTGATGGTAGTGATCGTTCTTGCGCTCGTGTATCCACCTGTTCGGCATATCCACGGGCAATATAATGTGGGCGTTAATGAAGGTTGCCCGAGAACCGAGTGAAATGATTTTAACTACGTTTGCTGCGAGCCGAAGCTTCCGTCTGGAAGCGACCCGTTAGTTATTAATTTATTAAAAGCCGTTCCCATCAATCCATTCATATGAGCAAATCGAAAGAGAACCTGAAAGCAGCGTTCGCCGGCGAGAGCGAGGCTAACCGCAAGTACCTGGCCTTCGCCAAGAAGGCTGACGAGGAAGGATACCCTCAGATCGCTAAACTGTTCAGGGCAGCCTCCGCCGCAGAGACGGTGCACGCCCACAACCACCTGAGGATCATGGGCGGAATAAAGTCCACAGCCGAGAACCTCCAGGAAGCCATCGGCGGCGAGACATACGAGTTCAAGCAGATGTACCCCGAGTTCCTCAACGTAGCCGCCGAGGAAGGCGAGAACACGGCCTCGTGGAGCTTCAACGTAGCCAACGAGGTAGAGAAGATCCACGCAGGGCTCTACACGAAGGCCGCCGAGAGCCTTAAGGAGAACCGGGACACGCCTCACGTCGACTACTACGTCTGCAAGGTGTGCGGCAACACCGTGGAGGGGTCTCCGCCGGAGAGGTGCCCCATCTGCAACGCACCCGCGAAGAGCTTCTTCAAGGTGGACTAGCCGCCCAACACTTTTTTCAGTTCACAGATGGACGCGTCCGTCTTTATCGCCCTGTCCCCGTAGTGGGCCCTGGCCACCCTGTAGCCGGCTTCGCCGATCCTCGTCAACGCCTCCTCGGTGGCCATGGACCTCGCCCCAAGCTGGGAGCAGACCGCGTCTAAGTCATAGAACCACGGAGGGTACCCGTGCTCGTCCCTCACCATCCGGATGAGCTTCACTGCCTTCGCGCCAGTCATGTAGTCCAGGGTCGCGGAGTCCTCCAGCATCTGCGAAAGGTACTCGGGGTCGGCCTGCTCACCCAGCCACAGCGGCCCCGCGACCCTCGTCTCGGAGCCACACGACTCGCATCTATCCGCCTTGTTGTCCTCTGAGGCCTCCCTGTGGAGGCACCTCGGGCAGTACTTAATGTAACCCATCTGCGCGAGCCGGCCGTCGGCGCGTCGCCTCCCCTTGTCGAGCCTGCCGTAGACCCGGACATAGTGGTCCGAGTAGTAGGAGAAGAGGGGCGTCGCAGCCCTCTCGTGCACGGCCGCCATCCTCACGAGTGCCCCGGTTAGCAGCCGCAGCGCCGTCTCGTGGCAGAACTCGCCTGCAATCGGCCATCCCCCATACTTCCTCATGCACGCCCCGGGGCTCACCCCGCACAGCGGCGCCATGTCGGTCGCAGTGAGGGCGAGGACCCCGTGGTTGTTCACCGAGCGCACCGCGGTGTCGATGAACGGGGCGGGGGAGCCGTAGGGGTCCACGTCGACGTAGTCGAACCTCCCCCCAGGGTAGCAGTGGAGGGACAGGAGGAGGTTGGCGTCGAGGAGCCGGACGCTGACCTTCCCAGACACGCCGTTCCTCTCCGCGTTGAGCCCCCCGAGGCGGACGGCGCTGGGGCTCAGGTCCCCCATCACGACCCTCTCGACGCCGTAGACCTCGAGGGCGAGCCTGACCCCCCTGACGCCGCTCCCAGACATGGGCTCACAGGCGTCCACCCCTCGGCCCAGGTCCCTCTGATGGGTTCGCAGCACCAGGACCGCGGTGTCCCGGTTAGTCTTCATGACGGGGTTGTAGAACACTGGCGCCATGCTTCTCAGGCGCTGCTCAGGCTCCCCGGTTGACTCGTCTATGGCTGGGACGAGTATCCTCGCCTTTCCCTCAGTGACCTCTTCGACGGGGAAGCCGACGGACATGTTGATACCTTGAAGAGGCTGGACGTTAATTACTTTACCTCGACGCCCAGACGGCCGCAGAGAGCCTTGATCTCGCCCCAGGTCGACTCCGGTACGGGTATGCCCTCCCTGAGGCGCCTCTCCTTGGACTCCTTCTCGGGCTCCCCCGGGACAAACACCCGTTCACCAGCGACGGCTGGAAGGCTCTTTACCTTATCCAGCAGCTCTGCAGTGCTCCTCTTGAACTCGTCCAGCCCGACGAACCCCTCGGGGTTCACGGCGAGCATGAAGATGCCGTTGGGCGACGGGGGGACGGTTATCCCCGAGAGACCTGTCCTGGAGCCTGTCAACACGGCTCCCAGCAGCTCGGACGCCATCTGGAGCCCCTGACCCTTGTACTCCCCGAAAGGCAGCAGCCACCCACCTTCAGACATCGCGTATGGATCATCAGTTACTCGGCCATACTTGTCCCTCGTCCAGTGCCTCGGTATCTTGCTCTTCTTAGCCCTTGCGACGGTTATCTTCCCGGCGGCCACGACGCTTGTCGCGTAGTCGACGAGGAACGGTGTATCTGAGCCTGTGGGAACCGAGACGCTGAAGGGATTCGTCCCGAAGGCTCTGCCCAGCCCGTTGTGAACCGACACGATCTTGTTCCCCACGTTCACGTAGAACGTGGCTATGATGTCGTGCTTGGCCGCCCAGTCCGTGTAGTAACCTATGCGGCCTATGTGGTTGCAGTTGTAGGCGCCGACGCCGGCGACCATGTGCTCCCTCGCCTTCTCCACGGCGGTCTCAGCGACCTTCATCGCGGTCACCTGGCCGAACGTCCACCTGCCGTCTATTAGGGCCGTGGATGGGGACTCCTTGACGATGACGGGCTCCTCGTCCACCTTGATGTAGCCCTCCTCGATGCGTTCGCTGTACTTGACGTAGTAGTGGACGCCGTGGCTGTCGTGGCCTGTGAGGTTCGCCTCCACGAGGGTCCCGACGAGGAACCTGGCGCGCTCCTCGGAGGCGCCCTGAGCCTCGAATATATTGACGCCTAGCTCCCTGAGTTCGTCTGCGGGTATGACGACCATGGACAATAGATGATGTGGATTAGCTAAAAAAGGGTTGGGAGCTACCCTATCAGCTTGCCCATTTCGTCTAGGAAGGACTTTATGTCTTCCTCCTCGATGCCGTAGTGGGTGACCAGCCTCGTGGTGGTGCCCCTGCCGCGGCTCTTCCAGCCGATCTTGGCGCAAGCCTCGTTCCAGTCCTCGGCGGTCCAGCCTACGGTGCTGAAGTCGACGTACACCA
>CAZQOX010000170.1:0-3536 GCA_964594895.1 uncultured Candidatus Bathyarchaeia archaeon | reverse complement strand
CTGTTCGCCGGCAACGTGGTGGGCGACACCGAGAGGGACGACGAGATGCAGACCTTCGTCCTGATCCCCCCCGAGCCGGTAGGCATCTACTACTACAGGTGCGAGCACAGGTTCACGCTGGACCCCCTCTTCGAGATCCTGGAGGCGGAGGACACCTACGGCATCCTCGTGATGGACTCCAAGGACGCCACCATCGCCATCCTCAAGGGGCAGCGAGCCGACATCGTGAAGAACATGAGCAGCGGAGTCGCCGGGAAGACCCGGGCCGGAGGCCAGTCCGCGAGGCGGTACGAGCGGCTCAGGGAGATGCACCTGAACGAGTACTACAGGAGGGTGGGGGACGTCATGACGGACGTGTTCCTAAACGTCGAGAACCTCAAGGGCATAATCGTCGGGGGTCCGGGGCCCACCAAGGAAGACTTCCTGAAAGGCAACTACCTCCACCAAGAGATCAGGGACAAGATACTGACCACGGTGGACACCGGCTACACGGGCCACGAGGGGGTGAAGGAGGTGGTGAACAGGTCCCGCGGCTTCCTCGAGAAGGTCCGTTACATGCAGGAGAGGGGGGTCGTGCAGGAGTTCCTCCGCCACATCGGGGAGGACGACGGCCTCGCCACCTACGGCGAGCGGGAGGTGCTGCAGGCCCTCAAGAACGTGAACGTCTACACGCTCCTGGTGAGCGACTCCATCAGGCGCTGGTACGTGACCCTAAAGTGCAGGACATGCGGCTACACCGAGACCCAGATAGTCGACATGGACGCTTGGGAGCAGTTCGAGGAGAGAGTCTCCAACATGACGTGCCTCAAATGCGGCACAGGCCAGTTCGAGGTCGAGGAGAGGGAGGACCTCATAGAGGTCTTCGTCAGGATGGGTGAAGAAGCCCAGGCGAAGATGGAGATCATCTCCACCCACACGGAGGAGGGGGAGATGCTCTACAGGAGCTTCGGCGGCATCGCGGCAATCACCAAGTACCGGACGTTCTAGGCCTTCTTCTTCAGGAACTCGCCTATTATGGGGTCGACGTGGGACCAGTCGCGTCCTTCCTCGAAGTCTTCCCGGTCTTTCTCGGATGTGGGCACTGTGTCGAACTCGCAGTGGTCTTGGCCGAGGATCATGCACATGGTGTGTATCATCTTCTCGTCCGGGTCGGCGGCCATCACCTTCCCCGGGTCGACGAGGCAGTACATGGCCCCTATCTCTGGCTCACCGTACTCCAGCATGATCTTGCCTAGCTCGCACAGCGGCGGCTTCCCCTCGCGTCTCTCCCAGAACCCGTACTTGGGCAGGCTCTGGCGCCCCTGCCTCGTGCGCTCGGCGACGTACTCGCTGTAACGCTTGATGGAGTCGAGGACCAACTGCTTCCCCTCGTCCCAACCGAGCCTATCTATGAGGGTCTTGGCGTAGGACAGGTGCAGGAGGGCGAGCCTATGCGTGGTCACCTTGACCTCGTTCTCTGCTTCAGATAGCGGAACCATCTCTTCGGTCATATAAGGTCAGTAAAAGAGTTGGGTTAAAAAGTATAAGGCGTTTCCTAGAGGCTGACTGTGAACCCGATCTCCGGGTAGTCCTCCAGCTTCGCGTCACCACCGCCGCCGGCTACTATCTCCAGCGACTCTATCTTCAGCGTGTCCTTGATGTCGGCCGAGCCCAGCTTCAGCGCCTCCGCGTTGTCCCCCGACGCATAGAACCTCACGCTCTTCATGGACGCGTTCAGGCTCACGCCTCTCCTGTTCTTCTCGCGGCGTATGTCGCTGATGGCAGCGATGACTATGTCCCCGGCATGCTCGGCTTCCTCGTCGACCATGGCCTCGTCGTACTCGGGCCACGCCGAGAGGTGAATGCTGGTGTCGGGGTCGTACATGGTCCGCCATATCTCTTCGGTGATGTGGGGCGTAATCGGGGCCATGAGCTTGATCATCCGCTCCACCGTGTAGCTGAGTGTCCGCTGGGCCGCCTTCTTACCGTCTCCGTCGCCGTAGAGCCTCGTCTTCGCGGCCTCCAGGTAGTGGTCGCAGAAGACGTGCCAGATGAAGTTCCTGGCCGCCTCTGAGGCGTTCATGAAGTCGCAGTCCTCCATGGCCTCGGTGGCTCTCTTCACCGTCCTCTGGAGCTTGGAGACCACCCATTTATCTAGAAGCGTGGGCTCGGCCTTGTTAGCCGGGTCGTAGCCCTTCAGCCTCATGCCGGTGAACCTGCAGGCGTTCCAGAGCTTCCTCATGAACCTCCAGCCGTACTCCACGTCCTCCCACCTGAACGGTATGTCTGTGCCGGTGCTTCCTCCCGCCGCGGCCCACTGTCTCGGGGCGTCGGCGCCATACTTACTGAACACTTCAGGCGTCGCGACGTAGTTGTCGAGGCTCTTACTCATCATGCGTCCATCGCTGCCAAACACCATGCCGTTGATGAGGGCGCTGTCGTAGGGCGTTTCGTCGAATAGCGCCAGGTGCCTCACCATGAGGTAGTAAGCCCAGGTGCGTATGATGTCCTGTCCGCTGGGGTGAACGCTGGCGGGGAACTGCTTCCGCCAGTTCGGCCTGTCGGGCCAGCCGGCGTGGATGGCGCACGTCAGGCTGCTGTCGAACCAGGTGTCCATCACGTCGGTGTCGGGCACGAACTCGGTTCCGCCGCACTCGCAGACGTCGTCGACGCTGGTCACCTTGGGGTCCACGGGCAGCTCCTCGGGCTTGGCGAGCCTTATCTTGCCGCAGCTCTTGCAGTACCAGACGGGGACCGGGGTGGCGAAGACGCGCTGCCTGCTAAGCACCCAGTCCCAGTCCAGGCCTGTAGCCCAGTCGATGAGCCTCTGCCTCATCCAGTCAGGGTACCACTTGATACGTTTAGCCGTCTCGACCACCTTGTCCGTGAGGCTTATGGTGCGCATGAACCACTGCCTCGCCGTGACCACCTCTATGGGTGTGGCGCAGCGCCAGCAAAGCCCCACCTCCTGATCCAGGATACGCTCCTCCTTGATGAGCCCGTCCTCCCGCATGTCTTTCACCAAGGCCTCCTGGCCCTCCTGGATGGGCATCCCGGCGTACTTGCCTGCTACCTCTAGGAGTGTTCCCTTTCCGTCTATTAGGCGTACCACTGGGAGGTTGAACCGCGCCACGGCCACTACGTCGGCCTTGTCGCCGTAGGTGCATATCATCATGGCTCCTGTCCCGAACTCGGGGTCCACCTCGTCGTTCGCGATGATGGGGACCTCCTGGCCGAACACGGGCACCACGGCTTTTCCGCCGATGAGGTGCCTGTACCGCTCGTCTCCTGGGTTGACGCCGAGGGCCACGCACGCGGGAAGGTACACCGGCCTGGTGGTGGCTATCAGCACCTCACCGTCTTCGGTGAAAAACGGGATGGTGTATATCCTGCCCCGCTTGGTCTCGTGCTCAACCTCGGCGTCCGCGATGGCCGTCTCGCAGCGGGGGCACCAGTTGATGGGGTGCTCCCCCTTGTAGATCATGTCCTTATCGTAGAGCATGAGGAAGCTGAGCTGTATCTTCCGCATGTACTCGGGCTCCATGGTCCTGTACTCG
>CAZQOX010000169.1:0-3555 GCA_964594895.1 uncultured Candidatus Bathyarchaeia archaeon | reverse complement strand
GTGGGCTGAGGGAGGCCGTCCACCTGTGGGTGACGACCCAGATACCGTTGAGCGAGGACCCCCTCTTCAAGGTGGAGCCGGTCAGCACCGGGGTAAAAACCGACTCCTCCCGGCTTGACGACGCCCTCTACAGGGATAAACAGGGTTGAAGATATTCATAGACACCTCGGCGATAATCGCCTACTACAACGCCGACGACAGGTATCACCGGGACGCCTCGAGGATCATGAAGGAGCTGTCCGAGGGCCGGATACCGGTCACAAGGCTATACGTCTCAGACTACGTCTTCGACGAGGCCACTACCTTCATCAAGTGCGTGTTGGGGAACCCGGGGCTCGCCGAGAGGGTCGGCGACGCTTTCCTCGCCTCGCCGTTCACCTCCATTCTGAGGGTGGACGAGGAAGTGTTCGAGGATGCCTGGAGGAGGTTCAAGACGAGCGAGGGCAAGAGTTTCACCGACTGCACATCCTTCTCGCTTATGGATGGGCACGGGATAGGCGCCGCGTTCACGTACGACGGCCACTTTGCCGTGTCTGGTTTTAATACCCTGTGATGGCTATCCACCCTCTCCTGACGGTTAAAGATTATCAGTGACATCGCTGCCTCATACATTGAGTTCCATGATAGAGGTGAAGACCGTCAGGGAGGGATTCGACGACGTGTTCAGGGTGTGCAGCCCTGACGCGGAGCCTGGATCGAAGCTGATGGAGGGCAGGCGGCTGAGGGAGATTTGGCTCAGGGATGCCCTCAGCGAACATGGGCCGTTCACGAAGGTGGCGTACCTCGACGGCAAGCCGGTGTCCCAGATGATGTACTACCCCGAGAAGGCACTCCCATACATCGCGGAGAGCCGAGGAGGCGTCGTACGCATCGAGTGCGTCTACTCCCGCGTACCGGGCAAAGGCGCGGGCTCAAGCCTCCTCGCCGACCTGGTCAGGGAAGCGGTGGGAGGCATGGAGAGCCTGCGTGGGGAGCAGTGTCGTTTCCTCGTCACCGAGCCCTTCGCCACCGGCGAGGGCCTCGACCTCAAGGAGTTCTACACGAGGAACGGCTTCAGGGAGGGCGACGGCGAGATGTACCTGGAGATCCACGGCGGCTACGAGCCGAGGGAGAGGACAGAGTACAAGCCTCTCCCGGAGGACGCGGGTAGAGCGGTGCTCTTCTACAACGTGAACTGCGAGTACAGCGTCGGCTTCGCTGACACAGTGAAGAAGCTGATCCATGAAGTCAAGCCGGGCTACCCCGTCGACATAATAAACATGTGGACAGAACCAGTAGAGTCGTCCAGAAGGAGTAACGAGCTCATCATCGTAAACCAGAGACCCATCAAGAGCCACTGGAGAGCTCCTGAGTTCAGGCGGGAGGTCCAGGCGGCGATAGAGAACCGATAAATGGTCGAGAAACCCTTCTGTTACTCTATGGACACGCAAGCCCTGCTCTTGAAGGACCACGTGGAATACATCTTCGAGCGGATAGGACATACGGTCAACGACCTATCAGAGGACGAGCTTCGCTGGAAGCCGTGCCGTGGCTCCAACACGATCGAGTGGATACTCACCCACATGGCTAGGATCGGCTACGTCCTAATCCCCCAAGCCATACAGGGCACAGTGAAGCCGGGTGGCTGGGAAGACGACTACGAGGAACATCCCCATAACCTCGATGAGCTGCTGGGCGACCTCGAGAAGACTCACATGATCATCAGCGAGGCTCTCTCAGAGACGAGCGACGAGGAGCTCGCAGAGCCGCTGACCATATGGGGCATAGAAACCGACAGGAAGAGCCTGCTGTTCCACCTTCTCGCCGAGCTGATCCACCACAACGGCCAGATCGCGATGCTGAGAGGCATCTACAGGAGATCAGTGGGAGGCGACTAGCTGGAGGAAGGCCTCCACGCCCATCTCCTCAAGCTCTTCCTCGTCGAGGATGACGTATTCGGGATAACGGTTCGCCACGCATGAAGCGAAGACACCGGAACCAATGATGACCCTCGACCCGTCGTAAATCATGGTGGTTCCGCGTCCACATGACGGCGACCTGCTCTTCAGTATGAACCCGTCGACGGCTCCAAGTCTTTCAAGGAAGGCCTCGGAGAAGCCCTTGAGCTCATCCGTCACGTCTCTCTCCGTCTCCTTCTGGATCACCCGGATTTCGCCGCCGTCGATCAACACGAGGTCTATCGGTTTCCTAGGCACGCCTAGCCCGATGTCCTGCTCGGGGCACACAGTGACGATCTCGACGCGGTCTCTGAGCTTGTCCACCGCGTCGCTGCGGATTATCTCCGCGTCCCATCTGCATGCCTCGAACCCGAGGCAGCGGCTGATGACGATTCTGGGCTTACGCCTTGATTTCTTTCGCATCGCTGCCGCCCCAGTCACTTCTCTAGTATTTCCTTAACCCTCCTAAGGAACGTCTCAGCGTATCGCGTCAACTCTCTAGCACCAGTCTCCGAGAAAGTCATGCTATAATCTGCCTCCTCCCTTAGATCCATCGCGTGCCTCAAGTCCTCAAAGTGATCTGACTCTAATCCACCGGTTTTCACATAAAGCTCGTTCAGAGCTGTGACAAGTGCCCTGTGGCTTTTTTCCCTGTATCCACTGGTGTAGAGCAGAGCTCTAGCGGCGTGAAACATCGAGTAGTAGCCTTGAACCGTCGCCCATTTGTAGTCTTCTCGTTCAAGCGAGCTCTTCGCATGGTTCAGATCGTAGTGGGCGCCTTCCAACTCCTTCGAGATCATTTCTGAGCTGGCTCGGAACCTAGTAAGCTTCCGTTCCTCGATTAGTCGCCTTATGGGCGAGGCTACTCCATCTCCCATAGCACGATGCCCTTCTGGATCTCTTCGTAGAGGGGGGCGTCTTGTTTCCTCAGGAGAGTGAGCTCGTTCACGTCCACGATCAAAGGAGACAGCCACCTGTTTGTCTTGTAACTGTTTACCGTATCAGCAGCCTTCTTCTTATCGGTTGCCAAGATGAAGAGGTCGATGTCACTGTCCTTCACGTCTGTCCCAGAGGCGGCGCTCCCGTATAGAACCACCCTCTTCACGTGGGGCTTCAACGACTCTACAAGGTCAATGAGCTCGACGACGTTGAGAAGAACCTTGAACTGACGCGCGACAACGCTATCAGCGTTGTATCTGAGAAGATAGACTTTCCCTTTTTTCTCTCTACGAACAAGCCCCAACTCTATTAGGGCTGGTAGATTCTCGCTTGCCGACCCGACGCTCACGCCGGCCTCCTTTGCCAGTTCGCTCTGGACGAAGACCCGCATCGAGTCTAACGCGAGCACGGATAGCATCTTAAACGATGCCCCCGAGAATGCTTTCATTTTATTGAACATATGTTCAATATTCTGAAACATTGATCATTATTAAAACATTGCTAAAAAACAGCGGCAAGACAGGCGCCGTTTAGGTTTATTGTGTAATGAACGTCGCCTACCTATGGCGGT
Source organism: uncultured Candidatus Bathyarchaeia archaeon (assembly GCA_964594895.1). GTDB lineage: Archaea > Thermoproteota > Bathyarchaeia > TCS64 > TCS64 > RBG-16-57-9. Next base: position 108 of record CAZQOX010000169.1, on the reverse strand, counting down.
CAAGATACTCTTTGAACCTGCCCAGCCCCTCTCTCAGCACCTCGACGTCGTTGCCGTAGCCGATGCGGATGTGGTCGCTGAACCCGAAGCAGTCCCCCGGCACCATGA
>CAZQOX010000168.1:0-3583 GCA_964594895.1 uncultured Candidatus Bathyarchaeia archaeon | reverse complement strand
TCGGACTCCTCGTCGTATAGCCTGTGGAGCACGTAGGGGAAGTCGTGGGGGCTCACACCCACGTCGCTGGGCCCCTCGTGGTTCCCCCTCAGCAGCACCACGTTCCGCGGGTGCTCGGCGAGCAGCCTCGTGAGTGTGTAGAGGACCTCAACCTGCCCCGGCCCCCTGTCGACGTAGTCCCCCATGCACACCAGGACCACGGGCTCGCCGTCCTCAGCCCTCTCCCTGAACCAGGTCTTCGTCAGTATGTACTGGAGGGAGCTGTAGTCGCCGTGGAGGTCCCCGACGATGATGGCCTCATAACTGGGCAGGGCGACGAGCCTGCCTGTGACGCTGAACATTGACGGCTGGCTCTGGGTGATCGTATTCGTCGCGTCTTCGAGAGACTCGGCTAGCCGCCCGGCGTCTGGGACCGACATCAAGTTGAAGGTTTTGGGGCTGCATAGAAAAGGTTAATGGAGCTGCCTGTGCTCGTCGACGTACCCCTCGACGTCTGCGAGGAGCATCCTGCAGTCGAAGACGGCGCCGCCCTTGACGGTGTACCTGACGCCGCCGCCCCTGGTCACGGTGACGCCGTCCTCTGCGTACCTGTCGACGCCGGTGCCGTACATGACCTTGAAGTTGTCCAGCGGGTTGCCGTCCACCACGCAGAGGTCGGCCGGTGCGCCTTCCACGACGCCGAGGCTCCTCTCCTCGTCGCCGAGGCACGTTTGGGCGTTGGTGGTGGCTATCTTCACGACATCGATGGGGTGGATGCCCGCCTCCTGGAGGAGCTCCAGCTCCCGGATGAGGGCGAAACCGAATATCTGGTATATGAACGCGGTGTCGCTGCCCGCCGTCAGGGTTCCGCCGTTCTCGAAGAAGTACAGGACGTACTTCATCCAGATACGGTACTTCTCCTTCCACGCGATCTCGTCGCTGGTCTTCCAGTCGAAGAAGTGGGTCGCGTGGCGGCCCGGCTGGGGGCTGAAGGCCTCCCAGAGGTGGCGGACCGTGTACCTCCGGTGCCAAGGCATGTTCTTCGCCCTCTCGTAGTCCCTGTGGGCCTCGTAGACCACCAACGTGGGGTCCCAGACGGTGCCGTTCTCGATCATCGTGTCCAGGACGTCCATGACGTCGTCCTCGTACATGTCGGCCTCGTGCCAGATGTAGCCGTCGTACCTGAACCTGTCGACCTCGTCGCTGTAGTTGTAGTCGGGCGGGAAGTCCTGGGTGCCCGGGATCGCGGCCTGGGGGATGCCGTAGGTGTGCTCTATGCTGATCTTGTCGAGACCCGCGTAGGTGACGTCCAGGGCGTCAAGCTCGCTGGTCTGGGCGACGTGGATGGCCACCCCCGCTGGTAGACCGGCCTCACGGGCCCCCTCCGCCAAGGCATGAAGCATCTCTGGGGTGACGTGGGGCCGCGGAATTATCTTGATGCCGTCGACCCCCAGATCCACCAGCTTCTCCACCGCGATCCGGGCCTCCTCGACCGTGTGGGCCTCCGCCGGCCAGCTGCCCAGCACCGCCAGGTTCGGCGCCGTGATCCTGTTCATCGCGCTGAGGCGCTTATGCTCCAGGAGCTGCTCGTCGGTGCCGAAGCCGCAGGTCCGTATCGTGGTCACGCCGTGGGCCAGGAAGAGCTTGTAGGCGTACTCCGGCCCCTCTGGGCCGCACTTGTCGTCGTCTATGTTTATGTGGACGTGCATGTCCACGAGGCCCGGGAGCACGTACATGCCCCGGGCGTCTATTACGCGGTCCCCCTCCGGCCTCTCGGGCTTGTACCTGTTGAGGCTGATGGCGTCCACGTTCACTATCTCGGCCACCCTCCCGCCCTCTATCAGAATGTCCACTGGCCCGTAGGGCGGCGTCCCCCGTCCGTTGACGAGCATTGCGTCCCTTATCACCAGGCGCCTGTACTCGACTCCTTTAGAACCATGCATGGTTTCATGTGCGTTTAGGGGGCTAAAACGTTTATCTCGTGTGCAGGCTGGGTCGACGCCTGTCTAGCTCCGGTATACAAGTCAATATTTTTACATCGCTGCACTGGTTGTATTGTGATGCTATGAAGAAGATGGAAGGGCTGGAGGAGGCGTTCAAGGGCGCCAAGGAGGTGTTCCTGACGACTTTCGACGAGGACGGGAACGAGAACTCACGGGCGATGACCAACTTCAACGAGGACCCGTACGGCGTCATGTGGTTCCCCACCGAGAAGGATACTCAGAAGGTGAAGGACATCGAGGGCAACCCGAGGGTGCTCCTGACGATCCCGTGCAACGAGTGTGGGTTCTTCTACGAGATCGAGGGAGAGGCCGAGTTCGAGGACCCCGAGGTCGTGAAGGAGAAGTGGAGGTGGTGGTACCTCTCTTGGAGGCCGACCCAGAGAAGGAGGTTCTGGTTCCCCTCGACGCTGGACGACCCCAAGCGCGTCATCATAAACATCCACCCCAAGTCTGCTAAGGTGGTCGACGCCACAAAGTGGAGAGACAGGTCGAGCCATCGCCCCTCCTCGCCCACGTCTCTGCGTTAGACGGATCAGGCGGTCAGACGCGTCTAGGCCCCCATAAAAATCATATCCCCGTGGACGTATTCATCTCAAACAAACGGTTGCCGCGTCCATGAGTTACTACGAGGAGCTTATCGCCAAGATGGCTGACACCGGGGACGTGCCCGGCGTCCTGCACCTCGTCAAATGGATACAGCGGAACGAGGGAAAGGACGACTCCATAGCCGGGCTTCTCGTCGAGCTCGGGGACGAGATGAAGAGGAGCTACAAGAGACGGGACGCGGTGCAGCTCTACGTCGCGGCCCAGGATGTCTCTCAGTCAGACGAGGCCCGGGAGACGGCTGCTGGGAGGGTCAAGGGCATGCAGCAGCCCGAGCCTGAGCCGAGGAAGGAGCACGAGGATCTGCCCGAGCCGCCGCCGAGGCCCAGGCATGACCTCAAGGTCTATCCCGACACGGCCGAGTCCCACCTGATCTACGCCCGGTTCTTCGCCGGGATCGACAAGCCGGACCGGGCGGAGTACCACTACTACAAGGCCCTGTCTCACGAGGAGGACAACATATCTGCGCTCCTCCACTACGCCGAGCTCCTGGTCGACCAGAAGAGGTACGACGAGGCGGAGAAGCAGTACATGAGGGCCCTGGGTGTGAGCCCCGGCGACGCCACGATACACAACAACCTCGGCATACTCCTGTACTCGCTGAGGAGGTACGACGAGGCGGAGCACCACTTCAGGGAGTCCATCAAGTCGGAGCTGGACGCCACCACCCTCAACAACCTCGCCAACCTCCTCTCCGACACGGGGCGGGGCGAAGAGGCGGAGGAATGGTACACGGAGGCCATAGGCCTCGACCCCAGGGACGCCAACACCTACAACAACTACGCCCTCTTCCTCTGGAGCCGGGGGAAGACGACGGACGCCGACGCGACTTTCAGGCAGGCAATCCAGCTCTCACCCGGCGAGCCCACGCTGCACAGGAACTACGCCAAGTTCCTCGGCGACCAGGGCAGGTACCTGGAGGCCGAGGCGGAGTACAGGAAGGTGAACACCCTGGAGCCCATGAGCGCGTACAGCCACGTGCTCCACGGCGTCACGCT
>CAZQOX010000167.1:0-3594 GCA_964594895.1 uncultured Candidatus Bathyarchaeia archaeon | reverse complement strand
TCGGGCTCCTTCATGTCCGAGGCCATGTACCAGTGGACGCTCTCCCGGTCCTCCCGTGTGGTGGCGCTCACGGTGTTTCCCTTAGGGTCGAGGACCAGGCAGTTCATGCCTCCATAGGTCTTGAGGGCGTGGATGTCCTTCATGGCGCGGAACGCGGCCTCCCTGGCGGTGAGCCCGTCCTCCATGTAGTGGATCACGGTGCGGGCCGTGCTGTTCCTGATGGCGAGCTCGCCGCGTCCAGTGCAGCAGGCTGCGCCGTACCTGTTGTCGCAGTAGTTGCCCGCGCCTATGATGGGGCTGTCGCCCAGGCGGCCCGGGAACTTGAGCGCGGTGCCGCTGGTGCTGACGGCTGAGGCGACGTCGCCGTTCAGATCCATCGCCAGTACGTTGACTGTGCCGTGATAGTGGTCGGCTAGCCTGCCGTACCACTCCCGCATGTTCTGGCTCTTGGCGTAGTCTACGATCCACCGTTGGCTCTCGTCGATCTCCTCGTGCTCGAAGGCGTCCCTTACGAAGGTCTCGTAGACCTCCCTGCTCTTCTCGGTGCTGAGGTCGCCCTCCTCCATCCCCATGGCTCTGGCGAAGAGCTCGGCTCCCTCGGCCACCAGCATGACGTGGGGCGCCTCCTCGAGCACCCTGCGTGCGATGCTTATGGGGTGGAGGAAGCCCTTGACGGCGCCGACGGCGCCCGACCTGAGGGTCCGCCCGCACATTATGCTGGCGTCCAGCTCCTGGACGCCGAAGAGGTTGGGTATGCCGCTGAGGCCCACCGAGGTGTCGTCGGGGTTGGACTCGACGAGCCTGGTCGTCGCCTCCACCGCGTCGAGGGCGGAGCCGCCGCCGCGTAGGGCCTCGGCGCCAGCGTAGAGGAACTGGCCCGCGTTCCTCGTCCCGATGATGAATGGTTTAACCATCTGAAGTCACATGGAGTTGAGGGAGCCGCGGTTACTTAAGGTCATGGAAGCCGTGGGGAGGCGGAGGCTGCGCTGGGTTCGGGTGGTCCTCACTGTTTTTTAACGGGTTCCCGCTCTATAGAACCCGAGGGTGTACTCCGTTGCCCGCGAACCTCCCGAGGGAAGCCAAGGCGAAGTGGAACGAGGTCACCATGACCCGTAACCCGGAGGAGCGGCTGCGGCTGATGGGGGAGTTCCTGGCCCTGGTCCCCAAGCATAAGGGCACGGAGAAGCTCCAGATGCAGGTCAAGCGCCAGATGGCGCAGCTGCGGGACGACATAGAGAAGAAGAAGCAGCAGCAGGCGAAGAGGGTAGGCGGCCCCAGCTACTACGTCCAGAAGGCGGGGGCGGCCCAGTTCGCGGTGGTGGGCCCCCCCAACGTGGGCCGGAGCAGCCTGCTGAGGGCTGTGACCAACAGCTCGGTGGAGGTCACGAGCTGGCCGTGGGGCACCACGTGGCCGACGCCGGGGATGCTGCCCTACCAGGACATCCAGTTCCAGCTGGTGGAGGTGCCGCCAATCGTGGAGGGGAGCAGTGAGGGCAAGTCGGAGGGCTTCATGAACCTGTCATCAGCCCGTAACGCCGACGGCTTAATCGTCGTGGTGGATCTCCAGGACGATCCGGTGGGCAACTACCTGATGGTGGCGCGGGAGCTGGAGAACGCCAGGATACTGACGGCGCCGCCCCCCGGCGAGGTGGAGATAGTGAAGCGGGGCCACGGCCGGGACGTCCAGTTCGTGTGGGAGGGGGAGCTGGAGGGCTGCACCGCGGAGGAGGTGATCACTCTCCTCAACGAGTACAAGATAAGGAGCGCCCTGGTGTATGTCAGGGGCAGGGTGACCCTGGACGTGGTCGAGGACGCCCTCTTCGGCAACGCCGTGCACAGGCCGACGCTGGTGCTGGCGAACAAGGCGGACCTGGGGTATGATCAGGGTACGGTGGATCGGCTGAGGGAGGCGGCTGCGCCTCTGCAGGTGGGGGTCTGCAGCTTCGAGAAATCGCCAGACCTGCAGAGGGTGCTGGGGGAGAAGCTGTTCGAGCTCCTGGGCATAGTCAGGGTGTACACGAAGGAGTCGGGGAAGGAGGCAGCCGCGGAGCCCATCGTATGCAGGGACGGCGTCACTGTCGGAGACTTGGCGAAGATGATCCACAACGACTTCTTCGAGCGTTTCAAGTACGCACGGTTATGGGGGCCCGCGGCAAAGTTTGATAACGAGAAAGTGGGGCTGGACCGGAAGCTCAAAGACGGTACTGTGATCCAGCTCTACGTTTAGACCTTTTAATGGGCTTAGGGTTTGGCTTCAGGCAGGGGGTAGCCTGTTGGTAATATTATTGATGCCACGGCCCGCGTGAACCGTGTTTCCCTCAAGAAGCAGGTAGGCTGGCGTCGTGTCCGCGGCATGTTTTTATCCAAAACACACATCAAATACACCGAGGAAACGCCTTGATCACCGTGGTGTCGGGGCTCCCCCGCAGCGGCACAAGCATGATGATGAGGATGCTGGAGGCCGGCGGCGTCCCCGTGCTCACAGACATGGAACGCGAAGCCGACGAGGACAACCTCCGCGGCTACTACGAGGACGAGCGAGTCAAGCAGCTCAGGGAAGACGCCTCGTGGATAACCGAGGCCGAGGGCAAGGCCGTCAAGGTCGTCAGCTACCTCCTCAGGTACCTGCCCGAGGGGCACAGCTACAAGGTAGTCTTCATGGAGCGCAGGATACCGGAGGTGCTGGCCAGCCAGAGGAAGATGATGAAGCGTCGGGGCGAACCCACAGACGAGGTCCCCGACGACGTGATGGCAGGCGTCTTCGAGAGACACCTCGCCGAGATATATGAGTGGCTCGGCGAACAGCCCGACATAGAGGTCATCCACGTCAGCTACAACGAGACCCTCGACGACCCCGAGGCCACCGCCGAGAGGGTGGCGGCCCTCATCGGGTGCGGCCTCGACGTCGAGAAGATGATGCAGGTAGTAGACCCCAAGCTATACAGGCAGCGCAGGTAAGGCATCAAAAGTATTTTCCGCTCACCCCACCCCAATTATCTCGATTAATATGGCTTCACCGGCTTTAGGCGGAGGCCTACCCGGCCTGCCCCGCCTCAGGAACCATAGAAGGAGGAGGTTCAGCAGCTACGACCCCACCGGCGGAAACAGGGACTACATAGTCGTGGACCTGGGGAGACGGCGACCCTATCCAAGATGGAGGGCCCAGGCTGCGTAAAGCACATCTGGGTCACCATCCGCACAGACGAGGAGTGGTACCTCCGCAGGCTCGTGCTCCGCGCAAACTGGGACGGTGAGGACCACCCCAGCGTCGAGGCCCCCATAGGCGACTTCTTCGGCATCGGCCACGGCCTGACCCGCAACTACGTCTCGGCTCCACTGCAGATGAGCCCCGAGGACGGAAAAGGGTTCAACAGCTGGTGGCCCATGCCCTACGGTGACGGAGCCCGGATCACCGTGGAGAACCAGGGGGAGAGACAGGTCACAGCCTTCTACTACTACGTGGACTACGAGGAGTGGGCTGAGCCAGAGGAGGGGCTCGGCAGGTTCCACGCCGCGTGGCGACGCGAGAACCCCACGAACGGCGTCAGCGACAGCGGAGTGGACAACCGTACATGGATGTTCATGGGCGAGAAC
>CAZQOX010000166.1:0-3597 GCA_964594895.1 uncultured Candidatus Bathyarchaeia archaeon | reverse complement strand
AGGAGGGGACCCTGGTCGAGGTGATCGCCGGCCCCTTCAAGGGGATGCAGGCCCGGGTCGTGAGGGTCGACGTCGGCAAGGAGGAGGTCACCATCGAGATACTTGAGGCCGCGTTCACACTGCCTATCACGGTACACGCTGACTACGTAAGAGAACTGAAAGGAGTAAATATGTAATGGTAGAGAAGACTTTCAACTTCATCGTCAACGGAGGCAAGGCCACTGGTGGTCCGCCAATCGGCCCCGCGCTGGGCCCCATGGGCGTCAACATCATGGCCATCGTCAACGAGATCAACGAGGAGACGGCGGAGTACGACGGGCTCCCGGTTCCGGTGGACGTGACGGTCGACACCGACACCAAGGTGTTCTCGGTGAAGGTAGGCATGCTCACCACCTTCGCGCTGATCAGCCAGGCCACGGGAATCGAAAAAGGGTCGGGTGAGCCGAACACAAACTTCGCCGCCGACCTCAGCTTTGAACAGCTCATCGGCGTCGCAAAGAAGAAGCGTGAGGGGATATACGCGGCGGGCATGAAGGCCGCTGTGCGGGAGGTGCTGGGCACGTGCCAGAGCGCCGGCGTAACCGTCGACGGCCGCCACGCCAAGGAGGTTCAGGACGCCATCCTCGCCGGCGAGTACGACGAGCAGCTGGCGAAGGCCGAATAAACCTTTATAACCTATCTCTGGTGAGAAAGAGAGGAACCATCAATGTCTCTCCCAAGGGAACAGATACTTGAAGCAGTGGCGAAGGCGAGGGAGGCAGCTCCGGCTCGTAACTTCGAGCAGAGCTTCGACCTCGCCGTGAACCTCAGGGAGCTCGACATGAACAGGCCTGACAACAGGGTCAACATCCGGGTCCAGCTGCCCAACGGCGTCGGGGCCCGTAAGGTGCTCGTGTTCGCCTCGGGCGACCTCGCGCTGAGAGCGAGGAGGGCAGGAGCAGACGCAGTGGTGGAGCCCGATGAACTTGGTCAGCTCGCGACGGACAAGAAGGCAGCCAAGAACGCCTTGAAGGATTATGACGTGTTCGTCGCCGAGGCACCTATGATGCCGACGGTAGGTCGTGTCGCAGGCCCGATACTGGGCCCGAGGGGGAAGATGCCCACCCCCGTGCCGCCGCAGGCGCCCATAGACAACATCATCGAGCGCGAGCGCCGCACGGTTGTGCTACGCAGCAGGGACAAGCCGTTTATCCACTGCATAGTCGGAAAGGAGGAGATGAGCGACGAGGGCGTCGCCCAGAACATCGAGGCGGTCATGACAAACGTGACCGGCGCGACGAAGCGTGGCTTCGCGAACATACGGAGCGTGTTCCTGAAGCTCACCATGGGCGAAACCGTCAAGGTGTACTAGGTGAATGCCATGAGCAGCCACATCCCAATCGAGAAAACCGAGACGGTTCAGGAGACAGTCGAGCTATTAAACGAGTACGACGTAATCGCCGCCGCCGACCTGAACAAGGTCACCAGCGCCATGCTCCAAGACATGAGGCGCCAGCTCCGAGGACGCCTCCGTTTCAAGGTCCTCAAGAACACGCTGATGAGGATCAGCATGGAGCAAGCCGGAAAGGAGGGCCACGACGCCTTCATAGAGCAGGTCGCAGGCCCCAACGTCTTCATGTTCACCAACGGCAACCCCTTCAAGGTCGCCATGGAGCTGGACGCCAACAGGGTCAGGGTCTTCGCCAAGGCCGGGGACCTTGCTCTCGACGACATCGTCTTCAGCGCTGGTAACACCGGCCTAAGCCCAGGGCCCCTCATCGGCAAGTTCGGGGTCCTCGGCGTGAGGACCAGGATAGAGGGCGGCAACATCTGGGTTACCAAAGACACCGCCGTGTGCAGGGCGGGTGAGCCGATCAACGAGGACCTAGCCGACCTGCTTCAGCGTATGGGTGTAAGGGCCTCAGAGATGGGCCTCCGGGTGAAGGCGGTCTACGAGAGAGGCGACATCATACCCGGCGACGCGCTGATACTCGACCTTGACGACTACCGTAGCAGGCTAGAGCAGGCCATAGGCGGGGCCTTCAAGGTGGCCGTGGAGGCGGCGTACTACACGCCGGCGACCGTGCCGACCATCCTGGCGAAGGCGTTCCAGCAGGCGCGTTCGGTGGCCTTGGAGGCCGAGTGGGCCACGAGGGACACAGTCGAGCTTCTGATAGCGAAGGCGAACTCTCAGGCTCGTTCTCTCGCCAGTAAAGTAGGCGAAAAGATGGCCGGGCAGTAGACCAACCATTTTCACTATGTTTATCGACCATTATACCATAGTGATGGGTATGTCTGACTCCGATCCTCTGAGGAGGTATAAGGAGAAGAGGGACTTCACCGGGACGCCTGAGCCGTCCCCCGAGGTGGAAGAACGAGGCGGGGGGCCCATCTTCGTCGTACAGAAGCACGACGCCAGCAACCTCCACTACGACCTTCGGATCGAGTCTGGGGGCGTTCTTAAGTCGTGGGCCGTGCCTAAGGGGCCTTCGATGGACCCTAAGGTGCGGAGGCTCGCCGTCCCCACGGAGGACCACCCCATGGCGTACGCCGACTTCGAGGGGGTGATCCCTGAGGGGCACTACGGGGCCGGCACTGTCATCGTCTGGGACCGAGGCACGTACCGTAACACTAAGGGCGACGACGTCTCACTCGAGATGAACCTTGAGGAGGGCCACGCCACGCTTTGGCTCCAAGGAGAAAAGCTGAGGGGAGGGTTCGCCCTCATCAGGACAGGCGGGGGCGAGAAGCCGCGCTGGCTTTTCTTCAAGATGAAGGGCGACGAGGCCAGACCCGGCTCGGATGTCTTGGCGGAGATGCCTAACTCGGTTAAGACCGGCCGCAGCCTCGAGGATGTGGCGGGGCAGGAGGAGCCCGCAGACCTCAGCGGCTTCACTTAGTATAGAAGTTGATGGAGGAAATCCCCGCGCCTTGAGGGGTGAACCACAAGTGGTTTCTCCGTACCTCGTCTGGCGCGGGGTGTCAGCTTTTCCTCGTCTCTGAACATGATTCAGCTTTATTATATGGTTATGGGCTCCGCCTCTCGATCAGTGATCCATCACTCGCCGTATGGCTTGGTCAGGAACTCCAGCACCTCGATGACGTACCCCGAGGGGTCCCAGGTCAGGAAGCCTTTCATGTGTATCTCGCCGCTCTCCTTGGGCGGGTGGTTCGTCTTGACGCCTCTCTCCGTCAGCTCTCTGTGCCACTCCTCGGCGTCCTCGACTATTATGGTGAGCATCACCGGCTTCTCCTCGGAGGGCTTGAGGTAGCCCCTCTCCGAGTCGACGAGGCCGACGTGGCTGTCCGCGCCCAGCTTGAATATCTTGACCCAATCCCTGTCCATGACCCGCTCAAGCCCCAGCGTCTCGCCGTAGAACCTGTCGGCTGCCTCGATGTCCTCATGGTAGGTGAACGTTATCATGCCCTCTATGCCTTTCATCGCTGTTCACTTTGTTATCTGGGCTGACGATGATAACGTTATGGTCGGAGCGTGGAAGCCACCTTCATCGGCCCCAGCGACTTCTCGGCGAACATGGGCTACAGGGGCCAGTTCTGGCACCCGGAGGTCGTTAAGGCCATGGACAGGGTGCTCGAAGCATGCAAGGACTCCAAGGT
>CAZQOX010000165.1:0-3598 GCA_964594895.1 uncultured Candidatus Bathyarchaeia archaeon | reverse complement strand
ACCTCAAGCATCTTACCGACGCTGCAGGTGACCAGTCCCTTCCCGAGGCCGCTCAGGACGCCGCCCGTTACAAAAATGTATTTCGTCACTTCAGTGACCTGCCAATAATACTGCGATTCTCGCAGTGGCTCCGTATAAATCATTCGCTGCCGATGATATAAGTGGATAGTCGTGCGGACAATAGATTATTTTGGTTTTGATGGTAGAATCTGTCGACATAATTATGAAATAAAATTCATCTATTGTTCTTTATGTGGAGCCCCTAATAAGATCCTTGAGTAGAAAAACGCGTATAACGGAGCCCTCGCCTTCACATATCAGCCATGATCCGCTGCAGCTTTGAGGCGTACACGTCTGGTAGCCTGGGCAGGCCCCGCCGGGCGGCCGGACCCGCGTAGAGAACCACCAGGTTCTCGGGCCAAAGGCAGAGATCAACGATGTCCTTGAACCCGATCTCTGGGTCCTCGTCCAGCACTGAAATGAGTTTCTCGCCGATGAAGTGGACCTTAGGGAGGACGGATTCCCTGTCGATGAGGATGCCCATGAGCCTTTCCCGGCATTCCTCAAGGGGCTCCTCGCCGTCCAGGCAGTCCCTCACCAGACTCCAGGCCTCATCGAGCATCGAGTATAGGCTCAGCTCGTAGCCACGTATCTTCTCGTTTGTCTCGGGGCTCTTGTGCTCATCAGCCCTAACCATGTTCGGGGTGCAGTAGTGGTTGGCCAGGCCCTCTGATACGAGGTGGCAGACGAGCTGGGCCGCCACGTCCTCCGGCGAGTCGGCGCTCGCTGCCAGCCTCGCAATCCCCGGCCTCCGAGACAGGCAGTAAATGAGGCCCGCGTGGTGGAACTCGTGAGCCATGTGATCCATGCTTATGTCATCGAGGCCGCGGATGATGCTCCGCCCAACGTCGCCGCCGCGCACCATCCCCAGGTTGAAGGCGTCCACCGTCAGGTACACGGTGCTCTCGATGACCGTGCCCGCCGGCAGGTACCTCAGGGCCTTCCGCTCGGCTACGCCGAAATCCGTGCTGAGCGCGGCACCCACCTCCCTCCTGAGCCTCGTCGCGGCCTCGAGGCTGTAGCATGAGCGGAACCCCTCCTCGAACCTGAGCTTCACCGGGTCGGTGTTGACCGGGCGCTCCGAGCCCAGGTTTACCAAAACGGACACCATGTCATCCCTCGTGAGCCCCAGAAGTTTTTCATAGGCGGAGAGGGTGAACGACATCGATTTGGTTGAGAGGAGGCGCTCGGCCTCCTCAACGGTGATGCGCCTACCCTCCCTGATGGACGCCTCCACGAGGTCTAGGAACATGCTGGCCCCGTCGTCCTCTATAGTGATCATTGGTCTCAACCACCGGGGATGCTGAAACCTGTTTAAAGGTAACTCACAAAATGTACTCACGTTTCTTGACCTGTCCTAGGCCTACAGCAGGGCTTCAGCCGTCATCTCAGGAGGCTTAGGCATGTCCATGAGCTTTAGGATCGTCGGGGCGACGCTGCTGAGTCCCTCGCCGTCCCTGAGCTTCACGTATCGAAGCTCCTCTTCTTTGCTGACGAGTATGAAGGGTACCGGGTTCACCCCGTGGCTGGGATTCGGTGAGCCGTCCGGGTAGAACATAGTCTCCACGTTTCCGTGGTCCCCCGTGACCAGAACCGTGTAGCCTTTCCCCAACCCGGCATCCACCACCCTGCCGAGGCACTCGTCGACGACCTCGCACGCCTTAACCCCGGCGTCCAGGTTCGCGGAGTGGCCGACCAGGTCCCCGTTGGCGTAGTTGACCAGTATGAAGTCGTAGAAGTTCCTTGCGATCTCCGGGACGAGCCTGCCGGTTATCTCGTAGGCGCTCATCTCGGGCTTGTCCTCGTAGCTGGGCACCTTGGGGCTGGGCACCAGCATCCTGTCCTCCCCCGGGTTTGGCTCCTCGATCTGGCTGTTGAAGAAGAACGTCACGTGGGCGTATTTCTCTGTCTCGGCTATCCTGAGCTGCCTGAGGCCGGCGGCGCTGAGCACGTTCCCCAAGTTGTTCCTGACTTCATGCTGCGGGTACGCCACGGGAAGCGTCAGGTTCTGGTCGTAGACGCTCATGCAGACGAAGAAGACGTCAGGGACCTTACGGCGCCTGAACCCGCTGAACCCGGCGTCGGTCAGCGCGTAGGTTATCTGCCTCGCCCTGTCGCTGCGGAAGTTCCAGAGGATGAAGGCGTCGCCGTCGTCTACCGTGGCTACAGGTGAGCCGTCCTCCACCGTCAGCGCTATGGGCTCCACGTAGTAGTCGGTGAGCTCGGGGTCCTCGGCGTAGACGTGCTCCAGCGCCTCGAAGGGGTCCCGCTCCTTCCTGACCTCGCCGAGTGTAAGCAGATCGTATGCCTTCTGGGTTCTGCCCCAGTTGGTGTCCCTGTCCATGGCGTAGTACCTGCCGACCATGGACGCGAGCCGGCCGACGCCCTTCTCCTCGATGGCGCCGAGCGTCTCCTCAAGGAACCCCGCGGCGCTCCTCTCCGGCACGTCCCTGCCGTCGAGGAAGCAGTGGATGTAGACCCTGTCGAAGTCCCCGCGTCTCGCCAGCTCAAGCAAGGCGTATAGGTGGCGGGTGGTCCCGTGTATCCCCTGGTCGCTGAATAGCCCGGCCAGGTGCAGCTTGCCGCCCGTCTCACGGCAGCGCAGCATGGCGTCGAGGAAGGGCTGCTTCATGTAGAAGCTTCCGTCCCTGATGCTCCGGTTTATCATCTCGAGGGGCTGCCACACGACTCTGCCGGCGCCCATGGTGAGGTGCCCGGGCTCGCTGCCTCCCTGCGTGCCCTCGGGTAGGCCGACGGCGTTCCCCGTGCACTTCAGCGTGGTCCAGGGGTATTGCTCCATGTAGCCGTCGTCGTTAGGCGTCTCCGCGATGTATACCGCGTTCCCGGCGGTCTCCTCGGTGTACCCCCACCCGTCCCGCACGACGAGGATCACCCTGCGCCTAACCATCTTAGCTGAATGGTTCCGGGCGCTGTATTAAGGCTAACCTTCATCGCCTCAGGTAGCTCCACACGATCGATAGTATGGAGAGGAGTATGAGTAGCGGGCTGGTCGCGAAGTAGAAGCCGTCCCTCCTGTACACCCATAGGATGAACCAGGGCAGCCTCTCTACGCTCGGCACAATCCTCACGATGTAAGGCAGCGCCACGAATAGGAGGCCGAGGACGATGAGGAACCACCCCAGCGCGCTGAACTCTCTGTAAGGCTCCATGCCTGACACATATTGAACACTGTATAGTAAATCTTTAATGCACAAGACGGTGTTCCACACCGGATTCGTATGAGGCGTCCTCTCAGGATCGTCATGCTCGGCCCACCGGGGAGCGGCAAGGGAACCCAGGCGCACATCATCTCCGAGCTCTACGGCGTCCCCGTGATCACCACCGGCGACATGCTGAGGGAGGCCGTAGCCAAAGGGACCGAGTACGGAAGAGTCGCGGACGGCTACATGTCCCGCGGCGAGCTTGTACCCGACGAGATAGTGAACGGGGTAGTGGGCGAGCGGCTCGGCAGGTCGGACCTGGAGAACGGCTTCATACTCGACGGCTTCCCGCGGAGCACCCCGCAGGCCGAGTTCCT
>CAZQOX010000164.1:0-3622 GCA_964594895.1 uncultured Candidatus Bathyarchaeia archaeon | reverse complement strand
CAAGAAGTCGGCTTACAGCCCCAACATCAAGGAGAGGATGGACCACAGCTGCGCCCTGTTCAACCACAGGAGAGAGCTCATCGCCCAGGCCGAGCACATTCCCGTGCACCTCGGCAGCATGGCCTTAGCCGTCAGGGTCGGCCTCGAGACCTACGGTGGCGAGCTTGAGCCCGGGGACATGCTGCTCCTCAACGACCCGTACATAAGCGGAACCCACCTCCCCGACCTCACCGTCATAGCGCCCGTGTTCAGCGAAGGCGAGGTCATCGCCTACGCCGCCAACAAGGCTCATCACACCGACGTCGGGGGGAAGACCCCCGGCAGCCTCGCGGCGGACAGCACAGAGCTCTACCAGGAGGGCCTCATAATCCCACCTGTCAAGCTGGTGAAGCGAGGCGTCATCGACCGGGACATACAGGCGCTGATAAGGAGCAACGTCAGGACCCCGGAGGTGCAGATGGGGGACGTCAGGGCCCAGATCGCAGCCAACATCACGGGGGCTAGGCGCGTAGCCGAGCTCGTGGAGCAGCACGGCGTCGACACCCTCCACGATACTATGGACCAGATCATGGACCACAGCGAGCGCCGCATGAGGGAGGAGATATCAGCCATGCCTGACGGCGTCTACAGCGCGCTGGACTACATGGAGGACATCCTGCCGGGCGGCGGCGACGTCGAGATAGCCGTCACCGTGACGAAGCGCGGAGACGAGATCACCTTCGACTACTCGGGGACCTCCCAGCAGGTGGAGAGGCCTGTGAACGCGCCCCTCGGCGTCACCATGGCGGGAATCTACTTCACGCTGATCAGCGTCACAGACCCATCGATCCCGGTGAACGACGGATGCTTCAGGCCCATAACTCTCCGGATACCCCGGGGCTGCATGATGAACCCTATCAGGCCTGCGCCGGTGGCGGGGGGCAACGTCGAGACGAGCCAGCGCAACGTAGACGTCCTGATGAAGGCCTTCAGCGAGATACTGCCGGGTAAGGTGCCCGCGGCTGGTCAGGGCACCATGAACAACGTTACCATCGGCGGCGCGTTGCAGGGCGGCAGGCCCTGGACGTTCTACGAGACCATCGGCGGGGGCAGCGGCGGCAGGCCCATGGGGGACGGCGTCGACGGAGTGCATGTCAACATGACCAACACGATGAACACCCCCATAGAGGCCCTGGAGGCTTACCTCCCCTTCAGGTTCCACGCTTATAGGCTCAGGGCGGACAGCGGGGGCCCCGGGAAGCACAGGGGCGGCTGCGGCATCGAACGCTCCTGGACACTGACGAGCGACAAGGCTGTGCTCAGCGTCATGGCTGAGCGCAACAAGATCCCGCCGTGGGGTCTCCAGGGCGGAAAACCGGGGGCCACGGGGATCTACATCCTGAGGAGGGCTTCGGGCGAGGAGGAGGTGCTCCCGTCTAAGTGTACAGTCGAGATGCGGCGAGGCGACTCGTTGATCATCATGACCCCCGGAGGCGGAGGCTTCGGGGACCCGTTGACTAGGAGCGTCGAGAAGGTCGTGGCTGATGTAGCCAGCGGCCTGGTGTCCCCTGGGTCGGCAGAGGCTGACTACGGCGTCGTGGTTGACTCCGAGACCTACGAAGTGAAGGCGGTTAAGAGGCCCTAAAGTCTAACAACGACTCCTGTGGGGTTTGGGTGTCCTAATCGAAGTAGCCCCTCATGGCTACCACCACGAGGGATAGGGCGAGAGTGACGCCGGCGCTGGCGTAGAACACCCACTCGATCGAGGACACGGTTAGGACTCCGCTCATGGTGAACATGCCGACGGTGCCACCGAGGGACATTATCATCCCCCAGACCCCGGTGGCGGAGCCCCTGTCCCCCGGCGGCAGCGCCTCCATGGTCGCGGCCTGGGTGACGGGGAAGACGAGGACGGCGCAGAGCCCAAGCACGGCGTTGAGGGCCGGAAGCATCCAAAAGTTGGGCGCCAGAGGGAACAACGCGAACGCGGCTACGCTTAAGAGAAGCCCGGCGGCTATGGGTTTGAACCTGCCAACACGGTCCGAGATGGACCCAACGACGGGCAGGCTCACGGCGATGGTGATGGCGTTAGCGGTCAACGTCAAACCGATCATGAACTCGCTCATCCCCATCTCTGCGCCCAGCAGCGGGATGAATACTATGAGCCCCCAGTGGCAGAACGCGTGGGCGAAGACCGCTATCGACGCCACGAGCACCTTCCCGTTGCCGAGGAGCCTTCTCGTGGTGGACGGGAACCCGGAGATAATCATCCGTATCTGGGCGCCCGGCTTCATGGGGCAGCTGACGCCCCTGTCGTCCTCGGCGTATCTCCAGATGAGTAAGAATCCTAGGGTGGTGATGATCCCGGATAAGACGAAGAGAGACCTATAGTCGGTGAAGACCCCGGCGAGGAAGCCGCCAATAGCGGGGCCTATAACAGAGCTCACCGCCCAGCTCATGTGGTAGCGGCCCATGGCCTCCCCGGCCTTCTCCGGCGGGAACAGGCTGGAGGCGTACGCCTCGGAGGGTGGGAAGTATATGCTGAGGGCTAGGCCGCTGACGAACATGGCCACGATGGGGAGCGTCGGTGTCTGGGCGACGCTGTAGATGAAGGGTACGATGGCGAAGAGAGCCATGCCGAAGAGCATCATGTTCTTCCTGCCCAGGCTGTCGCTTATGGTGCCGGCTATTGGGCGGAGCAGGGTCTGGATGACGTTCCTGATGTTGTAGATGAGGGCGACGACGGCGGGGGTGACGCCGAGGCCGGCGATGAAGAGGGGCTGGAAGCTCTGGGGTATGGTCTCGCCGAACATGGCGAAGAAGGTGGCGAAGAGCATCGCCGTGAAGACCCTCTGAGCCTTACCGTCCAAACATCTCACCTATGTTAGGCACCTGAATGCTCGAAAGGATTTAAATCCATACCAATATAAGCGGCGGCTCAGTCAACTCTTTGATATGTGCCTGGCGGTTCCGGGGCTTGTGGAGAGCGTCGAGGGACGCACCGCCGTCATCGACTTCGGAGGCGTCAAGCGTGAAGCGGTCATCGATCTCATGGAGCAGGGCAGCGTCAAGCCGGGCACCTACGTTCTAGTCCACACCGGCTTCGTCATCCAGATCCTCGACAGGAAGGAGGCAGAGGAGACCCTGGAGCTTTGGCGTGAGGTCCTCAGCAACGTGGACGAGATCTACGGCGAGCTGTGAGCCAGTCGCTCTTCTTTATCTCGTAGACTGCTCCGTCCATCCAGACGCCGTTTATCTCGACGGCCTTCTCCTTGTAACTTGTCTGTGTGAACCCCGCCTTCTCGAGGACGTGGATGGAAGCCGTGTTCCTCGGGTTCGCCTCCGCGGTGATCTTATCGGAGTCTGTCTCGGAGAAGAAATAGTTGACTACTGTAGTAACCGCGGCTGTGCAGTGCCCCTTGTTCCTCGCCGGCGGCGTGACCCGGTAACCGACTTGTATGGTGTTGTCTTCTTTCTCCCTGGCTACCAGCTGCCCAACCCTTAGGCCCTTCTTCGTCTGTATTATGTACCAACGTTGACCGGGTTTCTCCTCTAGCAGCCACTCCTCCAGCTCCTCCCTAGTCAACTGCTCCTGGGGCTCGTACTCGCCCACGTAATCCGGGTCGTTGTTCCACCTGTACAG
>CAZQOX010000163.1:0-3626 GCA_964594895.1 uncultured Candidatus Bathyarchaeia archaeon | reverse complement strand
GGTCGATCCCGGCCTTCTCGAGCACCTCCTCGGCTACCTTGTTCAGCTTCTCGTACTCTGCCTTCATCTCGTTGACATGGCTGGTCAGCGGTATCATGATCTCGGGGTGCACGTCCACCCCCTTCTTCTTCATGTTCACCGCCGCCTCCATGATGGCCTGCACCTGCATCTCGGTCAGCCCGGGGTACATGAGCCCTGCGCGGCATCCTCTGAGACCAAGCATGGGGTTGGTCTCCCAGAGGCTCTCCACGACCCGCAGCAGGTGCTCCTTCTCCTCAAGCTCCTTGCCCTTGGCTCCCTTACACCGCAGCATGGTCACCTCCTGCAGGAGCTCCTCCCGTGGAGGCAGGAACTCGTGCATGGGTGGGTCGATGAGCCTTATGATGACAGGGTAACCGTCCATGGCCTCGAAGATGCCCTCGAAGTCCTTCCTCTGGAAGGGCATTATGTTCTCCAGCGCCTGGAGGTACTCCTGGACATCTTTGTTGGCGTCCGCATTCTTCTTCAGCCCGTCGTAGTCCTCTCCGCCTTTGGCTGCCTCCAGTTGCCTCAGCAGCGGCGCGGATACCTCGGACTTGAGGATCATGTTGACGATGTTCTCGCGGCGGCTGATCTCCTCGCCCTCCTGGTCGAAGAACATGTGCTCCGTCCTGGTGAGGCCGATGCCCGTGGCGCCGAACTGGCGCGCCTTCGCGGCGTCCTCGGGGTTGTCCGCGTTCGTCAGCACTCCCAGGCTCTTGATCTCGTCGGCCCACTCCAGAGCCTGGATGAGTTCTACCTCCTTCTCGAATTCGGTCTCTATCTTGGCTACCTTGCCGAGGAAGACCTCGCCGGTGGTTCCGTCGACGCTTATCCAGTCGCCTTCCTTCACGGTGTGCTCGCCCACTGTGAACAGGTTGCGGCTGTTGTCTATCTTTATGTCCTCGCAGCCCGCGACGCAGGGCTTGCCCCATCCGCGGGCGACGACGGCCGCATGGCTCGTGCCGCCGCCGTGCTGGGTGAGGAACCCTTGGCTCACCACCATGCCGTTGACGTCGTCGGGCGTGGTCTCGGGGCGTACGAGTATGACGTCCTCCCCCGCCTTCCCTTGCTCCTCCGCCCTGTTTGCGTTGAAGATGGCTATGCCCACGGCTGCGCCGGGGCTCGCGTTGAGCCCCTTGGCCAGAAGCGTCGCCTTCTCCTTCGCGGCCGGGTCGAACTGGGGGTGCAGGAGCTGGTCCACGTTGTTGGGGGTGATGCGTTTGACAGCCGTCTTCTCGTCGATGAGGCCCTCTTTCGCCATGTCGACCGCGATCTTGATGGCCGACCGCGCGGTCCGTTTACCCGTCCTCGTCTGCAGGATCCAGAGCTTACCCCCCTCAACCGTGAACTCCATGTCCTGCATGTCCTTGTAGTGGTCCTCGACTGTATCGGCGATGGCTTCAAGCTCCTTGTAGAGCTTGGGCTGCTGCCCCTTCAGCTCGCCGATGGGGATGGGCGTCCTGATTCCGGCTACCACGTCCTCGCCTTGGGCGTTGAAAAGCAGCTCACCGAAGAGGCCTTTGCTCCCGTCGCTGGGGTTCCTGGTGAACATGACGCCGCTGCCGCTATCCCAACCCATGTTTCCGAAGACCATGACCTGGACGTTACACGCGGTGCCCATGTCGTCGCTGATGCCTTCCACCCGCCTGTAGGTACGGGCCCTAGGTATGTTCCAGCTGTTGAAGACCGCGGCGATGGCTCTCCTGAGCTGCTCCATGGGGTCCTGAGGGAAATCCTCCTTCAGCAGCTTCCTGTAGAGCTTCTTCTGTCCCTCGACGGTCTCCTTGAGGCCCTTTGCGCTGACCTCCGTGTCTCCCTCAACACCCTCCTTCTCCTTGACCCTGTTGAACACTTCCTCGAAGACGTGGCGCTCCTGCCCCATGACGACGTCACCGAACATGGTGACGAAGCGTCTGTAGGCGTCCCACACGAACCGCTCGTCTCCCGTGAGCCCTATGACGGCCTCAGCTACCGCGTCGTTCATACCCAGGTTGAGGACGGTGTCCATCATCCCGGGCATGCTTATGGGTGCGCCACTGCGAACGCTGACCAGCAGAGGAGCGTTCTTGTCGCCGAACCTCTTCCCAGTGTTCTTCTCCAGGGTCTTCACGTGTTCTAGTATATCTTCCCACAGTCCCTCGGGGAACTTGCCGCCTGCCTCGAAGAACTCTCCACAGATCTTGGTCGTGATCGTGAACCCCGGCGGTATGCTGAGACCCAGGGTGGTCATCTCGGCTAGGTTCGCGCCCTTCCCTCCAAGAAGGGTCTTCATGTCCTTGTTGCCTTCAGTGAAATTGTATACACGTTTCTCCAAACCGGGTATCTCCTGAATGGGTTTGTGACGTATTACGTACTTTTACGTTTACCGGTGCTATTGGGCTCACGTTATCAATGAATAGGCGTCCATCGTACAGTATATAGATCGGTGGAATCTGTAAATACACGATATTTTTTCTGGGGCCTTTTTATTACTATAATATTATAAACCATCAATTTTTCTCAACATTTGAGAAAAACAGGCGTTTTTATTAGACGTATTTTGAAAACAGTTATAAGAGAGGCTTTTTCTCTATTCATAATTCTCGTGAGGGGTTATTTGGCGACCAAACTATATGACAAGACCGCGTGCACCGAGTGCGGTGCAACCAATCTTCTGCGAGACTACGAGACCGGTGAACTTGTCTGCCAGGCATGCGGCTTCGTGATCTCATCGACGTTGATCGACCAAGGCCCGGAGTGGCGAGCCTTCGACCAGGAGCAGCGGGAAAAGCTCCCGAGGGTGGGCGCCCCGGTGACGTGGACCATCCACGACAAGGGCCTCAGCACCACGATAGGTTGGCAGGACCGTGACGCCTCGGGCAGGAAGCTGAGCCCGGAGGAGCGGGCCAGGCTCTACAGGCTGAGGAAGTGGCACAGGCGAAGCAAGGTCTCGGACTCCACGCAGCGTAACCTGGCTCACGCGCTGAGCGAGATGAGCAAGATCAGTTACAAGCTCAACTTGCCCAGGAACGTCATCGAGACAAGCAGCATGATATACCGGAGGGCGATCCAGAAGCAGCTCATACGTGGCAGGACCATCCAGAGCGTCGCAGTTGCCTCCATCTACATGGCGTGTAGGCAGTGCGGGATCATCAGGACGTTGGAGGACGTGGCGTCGGTCGCCAACATAACCAAGAAGGAGGCCGCACGTAACTACAGGTTCCTGCTCAGGGAGCTGAAGCCGTCTGTGCCCCAGGTGGACCCCCAGGGATACATAAGCAAGATCGTCAACAAGCTGGCGCTCACGGGCGAGACGGAGAGGCTGGCCATGAAAATACTGAACGAGGCCTCGGAGATGAAGCTCACCAGCGGTCGGGGCCCTTCCGGGATCGCGGCGGCGTGCATCTACATAAGCAGCCAGCTCACAGACGAGCGGCGCACCCAGGGTGAGATAGCGAAGGAGGCGCAGGTGACCGAGGTCACCATCAGGAACCGCTACAAGGAGCTCGCCCAGCGTCTCGACTTCGACGTCATGCTCTAGAAGCCACCCTTTTTCAGTGAATACACCCATTTTGTAGTGGATATGCCTGAGAGATACGTCATATTCACGGGTAGGCCTAACTCGG
>CAZQOX010000162.1:0-3637 GCA_964594895.1 uncultured Candidatus Bathyarchaeia archaeon | reverse complement strand
AGCTCGTCAGGGACCCCAAGATACTCATAGGCGTCATACTGATGCCCATCATCATATTTCCGGTCATGGGCGGCGCCATCAGGATAAGCCAGGAGTCGGTGCAGAGGGCGGTCGTCGGCGCCAGCTTCGCCGTCTACACGGACGACGAAGGGTTCGTCACGGAGGCGTTCCTGGAGTACCTCTACAGGGGCAACACCGTGGTGCCCATCGAGGCCGCCAGCCTAGAGGACGCCCTCAGGCAGTTCCAGGAGACCGACAGCAATGCCCTCATCTACATCCCTCGCGGTTACAACGATAACCTCACCCAGAGCATGAGGGGAGAGCTCAGGGTATACGCTAACCTCAGGAAGCTCAACATGGCCGAGACCCAGAGCACGAACATTGTGAGCAGCCTCATCAACAACTTCAACTACCTCTTCAGCATCAACAAGATCAAGAGGCTGCTGGAGCAGACGGGAGGCTTAGGCACTCCTGAGGCTGTCAGGAGCCCCCTATCTATACGGTACGCATCTATACTGAAGGGCACGGTGCTGGACATCCCGCCCACCAGCATAATCAGCCTGGTGATGAGCCAGAGCATCATGCTGCCCATCATGGTGATGATGATGGTGATGTTCGCCATACAGATGGCCGCCACCAGCATAGCGCTTGAGAAGGAGCAGAAGACCCTGGAGACCCTTATGACTCTGCCAGTGAGCAGGCTCACCGTGCTGGCGGGGAAGCTAAGCGGCAGCATCGTCATCGCCGTAGCGGGCAGCGTCAGCTACCTCATCGGGTTCGGGTACTACATGAACTCGGCTTTCGCCTTCGTCCCAGAGGCGGCCACCATGAGCATCGACGAGGTGAGCGTAGGCATCACGCCGTTCGGGATGCTCCTCGTGGGGGTGGTCATCTTCGTCACTCTGGTCTCGGCGCTGGCCATGGCGCTGAGCATCGCGGTTTTCGCGGACAACGTCCGCAGCGCCCAGAGCTTCACCGGGATACTCATCACACCCATAATGATCCCTGCGATAATCCTCATGTTCAGCGACATAGACATGCTCCCACAGGCCGTTCAGTGGATACTGCTGGTGATCCCTTACACCCACAGCATCATAGCGACCAAGGCCGCGTTCCTCGGCGACTACTTCGTCGTCATCAGAAGCATCGCGTTCATCAGCGTGTGGACCTTCGCGGTGCTCTACGTCGCAGCCAAGATATTCAGCACGGAGCGGATAATAACGGCGCGGTTCTCTCTCGGCGACATTAGGAAGAGGCTTAAGCGTGGAAGGTAGACACCGGGTGTCTTCAGCCTTTACTTAAGACTTAAATAACATCTTTTTTGGAAGATAAATATGAAGAGCTACGTAAAGATTCTCGGGCCGCCGCTTCTCGAAGCCATCAAGGCAATGGACAAGATCGCCGTGGATATGGAGGAGGTCAGCATAATGAACCCACTGATACAGCTTGCTCCTTACGACTCCATGACCTCGGACGAGACGAGGATATACTTCGACGCCGTCGGCGGCGTCAAGTCCAAACGCCGCGACTCCATCATCAGCAAATCAGGAGAGTCCCTGGGCGAGTATGACTACTACTTCGAGTGGTTCCAACGGCCGAGGATGAAGGAGCTTGAGGTGCTGTTGGAGAAGATCGACGAGGCGCTAAAGCCGCTCGGCTGCCATTACGCCATAACGACGAAGTAGCCTCCGGCTGATGCTCCAACTTTTTTGTGTTTACTAGTTGCGGTTATGCCCCAAAGCCTATTCGTTCAAGAGAGTATCTTTAGCCATGATGCCTTTAGGACTCGTCTGCGTCGTGGGCTCCGGGTTTATGGGAACCCAGATCGGGGTGACTTGCGCCAGACACGGGTACACGGTGAACGTTCAAGACATCTCAGGGGAAGCACTCGTTTCCTCGTCTGAGGCCGTCGACGTCTACATCGGTGAATGGGTGGATAAAGGGGACATCGGCGTGGAGGAGGGCCACGCCATAAGGCGGAGGATCGCTTACCACGATGGCTTGGAGGAAGCCGCCTCACGTGCCGGTGTCGTAATCGAGGCTGTCGTCGAGCGCCTGGACGTCAAGCGAGACGTTTTCAGGAGGCTGGACGAGGTGTGCCTGGGGGACGCCATCATTGCATCTAACAGCTCGTCTATACGGGTCTCGAAGATAGAGGACGCGACCAGTAGCCCCCACCGTGTCCTCAACATGCATTTCTACGGGTACCCCTGGAGGCGTCGGGTCGTCGAGCTCATGAGGGGCTCGTCAACGTCGGACGAGGTCATGGATAAGGCACAGGGTTTCTGCAGGAGCATCGGCCTCTACCCGTTGATGGTGCTGCGTGAGAGCACGGGCTTTATCTTCAACAGGGTGTGGCGCGCCGTCAAGAAGGAGTGTCTCAGGGTCGTGGACCAGGGCGTGGCCTCGTTCGAGGACGTGGACAGGGCTTGGATGAGCCTCTACGACACAGCCATGGGCCCCTTCGGGATGATGGACAGGGTGGGGCTGGACGTGGTGAGGGACATCGAGATGGTTTACTACGAGGAGTCCGGGGACCCCTCGGATGCGCCGCCGGGTATCCTGCTCCGGAAGATCGAGCGAGGGGAGCTAGGCGTGAAGACGGGCAGAGGCTTCTACGGCTACCCTGACCCCAGCTACATGGAGCCGGGGTGGCTCTACGGAGATGCTTGACGACTCATAGTGGAAGAACAAGCTTCACGAGTTCCACTTTAGAGCCCTCTACCTCCTCTTCCATTGTCGCCTCTTGCCTGAACCCATTCCTCAGATAGAAGTTGACGGCTCTTTCGTTGAAGCTCTCCGTCTTCACAATCATCTTTGTGTACCTGTCATCCTTGGCTGCTTCGATTGAGTGCTCTAACAGTCTGCCGCCGATGCCGACGCCGGTCATGCTCTCAAGAACGACGATCCCGGAAAGCTCCACAAGTTCGTCGTCGATCCTGCTGTTCGAGGAGAACCCCACCACTTGTCCCTCGTTTAATGCTATGAAGACGCGGGTGTCGTCCCTTTTGAGCAGGTTCGAGAGGAACCCGTGGCTGGCTATGTGTCGCATGGTCTCCTCTGTCGCCCCTGTCCAGCCTAGGGCTCCGGGCCCGGCCTCCTTCCACGCTTTCAGCAGGAACTCGATGAGGCTCTCGACGTCTTCTTGCCCTGCTTCCCTGAATATCATCATCCATATCAGCCATGATTAAGCTATTATTATTGATCAAGTAAGCATATGCTTGAGACTAAATGATTCATCGATTCAAGCCTAAGCTGTATTATCACACCTATGGCCCCAACGAGCCCGCTTACCACGTGAAGCCGGGTGACACCATCGTCGCCCCCACGGTAGACGCCGGAGGCAACGACGGTGAAGGCAACCCTATATCCGATGAGATGAGGCAGAAGGCTAGGGGTACGTCCCTAAGCCGCTCAAACCCTCTGACGGGTCCCTTCTACGTCGACGGTGCCGAGCCGGGGGACACATTAGTGGTGGACATTCAGAGGATCAAGCTCAACAGGTCCTGGGCGTACTCGTCCATCCTCCCCGGGTTCGGCTCCCTGACCGAGGAGGCTCCTGGGAGAAGACTGTTGCTGAACGACCCGCTTCCGAGCAAGAGGTACCAGTGGGAGCTGGACACGAAGAAAGGCGTTG
>CAZQOX010000161.1:0-3662 GCA_964594895.1 uncultured Candidatus Bathyarchaeia archaeon | reverse complement strand
TCGCTCAACGGTATCTGGGTCGTCACCCACAGGTGGACGGCCTCCCTCAGCCCACTCTTAAGGGACATTTTCTTCTTCTCAACCGTCTTCTTGAGGAGGAGGTACTCGTCTTCCTCAAGCTCCGTCTGGACAACCTTCCTAGCCATACCATCGCCTCAACATGTAATGATTACATGTAATAAATACATGCATGATCCATTTAAATGATTTTGTGGATGCTTACACTGTTGAGTTTATAACGATGAATGCATCAATTTCTTTATTCGGTGGACGCGTTGGCTGACATCTGGGCGTGGATGGGGAACCTGGTGGCGTCCTACGGCTACTCCGGCGCGTTCCTCATCAGCATATTCGGCAACTTCACCGTCTTCTTCCCTGTGCCCTTCGTCCTCACCATCTACGCCTTCGGCGCCACCCTCAACCCCCTGCTTCTGGGCTTAGTGTGCGGCTTGGGCTCGACCGTCGGCGAGTTCTCGGCGTACCTCATCGGCCGCGGCGGCCGCAGGATCATAGACGACAGGTACGGCGAGCGCCTCGAATCCGCCAAGCTTCTGGTTCAGGAGTACGGGATGGCCGTCATCTTCGTCTTCGCGGTGCTACCGCTGCCAGACGACCTGATACTCATACCCCTCGGGATGCTCCGCTACAGCCTGAAGAAGGCGATGATCGCCATGCTCCTCGGCAAGACCATCATGTGCGTCGCAGTCGCATACGCGGGCCGGTACAGCTACGCAATAATCAGGGACGTCTTCGTGTCCAGCGGCGTCGTGGGGGGACTAGCGTCCACGCTGCTACTCGCCGTCATAGTCTACGCGATGATAAAGATCGACTGGGCTAAATACATCGCCGTAAAGAGACCTGAGAGTTAGTGATCAACAGATCGTGTCCCTTGGACCTGCTGGACACCTTGCTGCTTATCATCCTCGGCGTCCTCAGCGAGACCAGCTCGAACCCGGCGCCCATATAGAGGCTTCTCACGAGCTCGGTGTCCGAGTTACTCTGTACGAAGACGACGCCCCGGGAGTCCAGCTCGACACACGTGTCCCTGAGCCGCCGTTGGTCCTCCTCGGTGAACCCACCCGCAGAGTAGTCGGTGAAGTGAGCCGTACCGCTAACCGGCACATAAGGCGGGTCCAGGTAGCACAGGTCTCCGGCCTCAGCCGCCTCAAGGATGTAGAGGAAGTCCCCGCAGCGGATGTCCACGTCCCGAAGCAGCCTGCTCGCCTTTAGGGTGCGCTCAGGGTGGACTATGGCGGGGTCCTTGTACCTGCCGAAGGGCACGTTGAACTCTCCCTTGGAGTTCACCCTGTAGAGGCCGTTGTACCCGGTCTTGTTCAGGTAGAGGAGCAGGGCGGCGTCCTCGACGGGGTCCGCCGGTCGGGCGTTGAACCTGCTCCTGAGCCTGTAATACTCTTCCTTGTCGTACCTGTAGACGCCGGCTACCTCGATGAGCTCCTCCGGGCTGTCCCTGACAACCCTGTAGAAGTTCATGAGACGCGGGTTTATGTCGTTGACACTGCCTCTCTTGGGCTCCATGCTGAAGAAGACGGCGCCGCCTCCCATGAAGGGCTCATGGTAGGAACGTTTAACGGCGTCTTCCGGGAAAAAACCTAGTATCCTCTCCACGAGGCTACGCTTCCCGCCAGCCCATTTTAGGAGAGGCCGCACCCTCGAGGCACCCTAGAGGACGGTGAAGCTCTCGACCGTCTTCTCGTCGAGCCGTTTGACGAGCTCCATCACCAGCCGCACGGCGTTCTCGGTGTCCTTGAGGCTGAGGAGGCCGACGTGGCTGTGTATGTGTCGCGTGGGCACCGTGAGCACGACGGTGGGGCAGCCCGCCCTGTTCATGTGGATGCGGCCTGCGTCGGTGCCGCCGCCCGCCATCTGGCTCAGCTGCAGCGGAATCTGCGCCTGCTTCGCCGTCTCTATGACGAACTCCTTGAACGGCTGATTAGGTATCATGCTTCTGTCGTAGGTGATGAGCCCAGGCCCATTCCCCATCTTGGTCTGGGCCTCCTGGGGCTTGATACCGGGGACGTCTCCGGCGATGTCCACCTCGAGGACGATGGCCACGTCGGGGTCGACCTTGTGGGCTATGGTCTGGGCTCCGCGTAGACCCACCTCCTCCTGGACGGTGGCGGCGCCGACTATGGTGTTGGGGTGCGGGATGCCCTGATCCTTGATACGTCTCATGGCCTCCATGGCCACGAAGGCGCCTATCCTGTCGTCGAACGCCTTGGCCATGGCCACCCTGTCGTCCTGTATGAGGCTGAACGGGCTCCACGGCACCACGGGGTCGCCCACCCTGATGCCCGCCTCCTCTGCCTCCTCCTCCGAGGACGCGCCGATGTCTATGTACATGTCCTTCTTCTCGACCACCTTCTTACGCTCGTCCGGCGGCAGGATGTGCGGAGGCTTGGAGGCGATCACCCCGTGGACGTCGCCATTCCTCCCCCGCACCACGACGCGCTGGGCCAGGAGAACCTGATCCCACCAGCCGCCGAGCGGGTTAAACGTCAGGTACCCCTCCTTGGTGATCGATGAGACGATGAAACCCACCTCGTCGGTGTGGCCAGCCACGAGGACGGTCGGCCCCTCCCCCTTCAGGCTGAAAGCCACTGTGCCGAGCTTGTCGGTCAGCGTCTCGTCCGCTATGGGCTCCATGTAGGCTTTGACGATGGCGTTGACCTCCCGCTCGAAACCGGATGGGCCGAAGGCTTCCATCATCTCCTTCATTATGCCTAGAGCTTTCTCGTCTAGCATGTGTATCGCCCTATACTGGGTTGCACATTGTTTTAGGGTTATCCTCAGGGATTGAAGACGTCTCTTCAGGATGTTTTAATACGTTTGCCCTAAACGTGAAACCGTGAAGCCTGTTTTGATACGGACGTGTAACTGTATAAGAGGAAAAGGAGTTACATCGCCGAAAGTTTATGCATCTGTGTAACAAAGCTGAAGCAATGTTTGTGCGTGAGCGCAGTTACAGGTATATTAATTACATTAGTTAAAGTTACGCGGCTTCCGTGGTGGGTGTTTAATGTTTATGACGCATGCTGGCTGGCTGAGAGGTTTTATATGTCTGTCAGGCTCAAAAGATGTTTAAGCGGAGTGTGGAGCTTGGCTAGCGGTCGGCCGTCGTCCCTCGTTGCCGTTGGGGCTTCCCGCTCCGGTAGCCCATATTAATTCTTCGCGGGAGAGCCTTACTGTTCCTCAGGAGCCCAGCGCCCACTAGCCAGCCCTAGTTTAATCCGCCAGTAAACCCATTAAAAAAACTATTCTTACATCCGGTGAGAATAACTTGATTTCATAAAAAACACATAAAATATATAGAATAAATATGGAAACAAGTGGAAAACCGATCTATATTCTAGCGTACTCCCGGCTCTGATGGCGATAAAGCCCCTTTTTCCGGGTCCATCTCCGCCTCTACAACCACGGGGAGAGTCATGATTGGGTTCATGTGCCCAAAATCAAGCCCAGAGGCGACAGGGACCTCCACGCCCCCGGCTCCTCTGTTTCGAGGAATTGGAAATACAAGTCGCCCTTTAGATCCATACACCATGAGACAGCCGATTTCATGGCGTACCTATCGGCCTTGGGTTGAAAGACCTAGTCCATGAGCCTCAGGACCTTCCGCGCCGTGGTGAGGTAGCCGCTGTGCC
>CAZQOX010000160.1:0-3705 GCA_964594895.1 uncultured Candidatus Bathyarchaeia archaeon | reverse complement strand
TGGTGGCCGACAACGAGACAGCCGTGAACCTCTTCAGGAAGTTCGGGTTCAACGTTGAGGGGCGCAGGGTGAAAGCCTACAAGGCCATGGACGGGGGGCTATACGACATACTCCTCATGGGCAAGACCCTGAACAGGTAGCCCTAGACGCGTACAAGGAGAATTACCGAGTTCTACAAATCGGGAACCGCGTTCAAGCTCAAAAGCTTTGATCGGATCTCGTCCAGTGTTTCTCTGGCGTTTACATGGGGTTTGTCGAAGAATTCCTGCAGAATGTCGCAGGGGTACTCGCTGCAGTGAGCGCAGTTGGGGTGACCTTTTCCTAGGGCGCACGTCCTCATCAGGCAGTTCTTGATGTACCAGAAGGCGTGGGGGCTCTGGGTGGGGCAGCCGTCGCAACTGACGTCTTCCACCAGGTACTCCTGGTCGTATAGTTCACGGAATCTGTCGCCGTGCCCCCAATCTATCTGGCGCTGATACACCGCTGCTCTCAGTTCTTCGTCTTGGTTCTGGGTTGCCTCGTAGACCTGACATCTACTGCAGATTAAGCCACAGCACCCAATCAAGTCATCCATTGTGGAGGCTTCAACATTCAGTGAATATAAGTGAGATGAGCAAATTGAATCACGTATTTAGGTATGAGTCAGGCGCGTTAAATACCCCTAGACACCGTAACTCTTCATCGGTGTTCCCATGTTTGACCCCCTAGAAGTGGGACCTGGCTCAAAGAAGTTCGGCTACGTCACCGTGGTGGACACCCTAGCGGTCACGGTAAAGATGCCCTTCGGCGTAGTCCATGGAGCCGAGCCTGGACCCGCCCTCATGGTCACGGGTGGCCTCTACCCAACCGAGTACTGTGGTGTCGAGGCGGCCAGCAGGCTCTACAGGATGCTGGAGCCGGAGACGCTCCGAGGCCGCCTTATCTCGGTGCCCGTCGTGAACATGCACAGCTTCCAGTGGCGGACAAGGTGGATCAACCTACGAAGCACGGGAACCACTCCCTTCGACGGCAAGAACGTCAACAGCGTCTTCCCGGGGAACCCGGAGGGCTCCCTCAGCGACAGGATCGCTTACACCCTCTACCAGGTGCTAAGGCGCTGCGACATGCACGTTGACTTCAGGGGCGGCGACCTCCCCGAGAGCCACCTTGTCCACACCATACAGCTCAGGGTAGGCAAGCTCATCGACGACAAGACCCTGGAGATGGCCAAGGTCTTCGGCCTACCCTACGTCCTCCCGGGCACCCCGGAGATCAGTCACACTAGCCCCGGCACCATGATCCACGAGGCCGTGCAGGTCGGAGTCGCCAGATCATCAGCGAGGCTGGCCTAGGGTACCGCAGCCAGCCCCTGGAGGAGTTCATCACCGCCCATGTGGATGGAACCCTCAACCTCCTCAAGCACCACGGCATGATGGACGGAGAGCTGGCGAGGCCGGATAGCCAGCGGTTCCTGGACCCGGGGTGGTTCGGCGTCACGGCTCCCGAGGCCGGCGTCTTCCACGCGCACGCCGACTACGGCGACATGCTATCAATAGGCCAGATCATCGGCAGGGTCGCCGACCTCGACGGCTCCACGTCAGCCGATATCAGGAGCCCCATCGACGGCGTGGTCCACACCATGTACCCCCAGCGCCTCGTCTTCCCCGGCGACCGCCTCTACACCCTGCTGCGCGTCGGCGAGCCCACGGGCTGGTAGAACCTCATCTCCCATCTTCTAATATGCTTCGCATGAAATTGGTTTAGAGAATTTTTCCATACAGTGGAATCTATGTCTCTATCCTGAGTTTCTTGATCTCCAGCTTCAACAGGTAGAGGGCGTAGAAGATGAGGCTGCACAGTATCAGCAGCGTACCAATGGTCAGAAACGTGAAGGTGATCAACGCCATAGGGACGCTGAAGTAGTTAGTCAGTTGATAGTCCCTCACGAAGATGTACCCCGAGAAAATGGACGTAGATATGAAGAGGAGCCCAGGGAGCCCTATCATGAGCAGCGGTTTATCCTGCACCAGGAGCTTGAGGGCGACCATTATCAGCTCGAGGCCGTGGGACACCGGGTCCTTCTTGGAGGTGTTCTCCAGGCCCTCGTAGCGTATGGTGGCCGGTACCTCCATCACGCGGAGACCGAACTTCCGGGCTATGGAAAGCTGCTCGGTCTCGACGCCGAACCCCTGCTCGCTCATATCGGTGAACAGCCTCAACGCGTCCTTGTTGAACGCGCGGAAGCCGCTCTGGGTGTCCTTGACGCCGTCGTTCGCGGTCTGGCTGAACGCGTTCACGATGGACAGCCCGACTCGGCGGTAGAGCGGCGCGTCGGTGGAGGAGCCTTCGACGTACCTTGAGCCTATGACGAGGTCTGCCTCACCGTCGAGTATGGGCGCGACGAGGCGCGGGATGTCCTCCGGGTTATGCTGCCCGTCTGCGTCCATCATGACTATCACGTCGGGGGCTATCCTGTCCGCTAACCGGAAACAGGTCTGGAGGGCTCTGCCTTTCCCCATGTTGTACGGGTTCCTGACGACGGTGGCGCCTTTCCTCCTGGCCACCTCGTTGGTCCCGTCTGTCGACCCGTCGTCGCATACGATGATGTGCTCCACGTGTCTGAAGGCCTGGTCTAGTATTGCGCCGATGTTTTTCTCCTCGTTATAGGCTGGGATGCATGCCAGGATGAATGGTTTGAGGCCCTCGATCTCGGAGTGCTGGATCACATCCTCTATGAACTGCTGGGACACGTGGGACGCCTCGTCTATCGGTGTCCGTGGAACAGTATTCCATATTAGAGTGTGAGTGTAGTCAGGCGCACCAACTATGGCGATGTGTGCCGTGTTTCCTTGGTTCAGATAAAAATGGTGGGGTCCGATTAGCTGTCTGTTTCTTTGAATACCTCGTCTCCTTTACGGACTCTGTCGTTCACCTTCAGCCCGATGGGGTCTCCGGCGCCCGCCTCCTCGACGGATTCATGCATTATCTGCATGGATTTGACTAGCTGGGTGAACTCGGTGGTGGCGCCCTTCACCTTTATCTTGTCCCCGACCCTCAGCGTCGAAACCAGATCAACCACTGCCACACCTATGTTTGTGTAGTAATGGCTTACATCACCAACTTTCACTAAAGGTTCTGGCATGGATAGAGATTGGTTGAAGGATGTTAAATGGTTTCCGGGAGGGGTTGTATCCGTGTGCTCCGATTTTTATGGTTCAAAATATAACTGGGTCTTTGCTATGTTGAAAAAAAGTGAAGATGGTTTAATTTACCATGCTTTCTTCAGCAGAGTTAACCCGTTTCCACCGATCACTTTGGCTATCTCGGCGTCGCTGTAGCCGTGTTTTATCATCCAGCGGCAGACGTTCTGGAGGCACTCGGTTGGGTTCTCCATGCCTCGGACGTACTTGAGCTTCTTGAGCTGATCAACGTTCATGTCGATGCCGAGGTACTTGGCCTCACCGCCTTTTCCGGGGCGTGTGTAGTGGCCGAGGCCTAGCTTGCCGTGCTGCTCCAGGTTGGTGAGGTAGAGGCCCACGTGGTCGCCGTAGTTGGTGTCGGGGCCGCAGCCCACGTGGTCGACGCCGACGAGGTCTATGCAGTACTCGACGTGCTCCATGTAGCTATCGATGCCATGCAGCGGATGCTTCTCGGTGACTGTCAGGTTTGGAGCCGCCTCTATCGCCATGACGCCGCCGCGCTCGGCTAGTGCCTGGATGACCTCGT
>CAZQOX010000159.1:0-3707 GCA_964594895.1 uncultured Candidatus Bathyarchaeia archaeon | reverse complement strand
GGCGGTCCCCACGTAGAGCATGGACGCCCCCAAGCCGAGCCACATGGGCGCCCCCTCGATCTTCTCCCTGCCGTTGACGTACCTGACGCCCACGGCGACGACGGCCACCAGCGGCCCGAACACCAGGAACGGGCTCTGCCTCTCCCAGAGCTTGATACCGAAAACGTCCACGGGCACCATCACCCACTCTAGGGCGGTGAACTCCTCGACGTAGCCCACCGCCAGCCCGTATCTCCCACCTTCCTCCGGCTCGATGACGGCGAAGTAGTAAGTCTTGGGCCCCTCCGGCTCGTGACGGATCTCCGCCAGGTAGATGTAGCTCGCAGGCGTGAAGGGCTCATACTCAGGCCCCAGCGACCTGTTCCCCTCGACAAACTCCAAGCCGTACCCCTCGGGAACCTCCAACCCATCAGGAGCCTCACCGCCAACCATGTCCGGCCCCATCACCGCCAGACTAGGCGTGAACGACGAGGCCTCCCCCACCGGCACGAAGAGGCTGACGACGAGCCTCTCCCCCTCACCCAGATCCACTCTATAGTAGTGGGGCCCCCCCGGCTTATGGAGCTCCTCGTAGAGCGTCCACGACTTGGAGGGGGTGGGTATTACCTGGGCTGATTCAATACTTTCTCCGCCCTCAGCCTCCAGAGGTGTATGCGCGTAAACGAAAGAGGCGAGCAGAGCCAGCACCGCCAAGACGAAAATCGGGAGGAACCTCTTTCCAGACACGATTGTGTTAGACAGCCGGCACCCCTTAAACGTGGCGCATCCACCCAACCCCCAAGCTTAAATCTTAAATAACTTACGACGCTGAGAGACAGGGGGAGCTGGGCGGCGCTCGGCTGAGAGGACTCAGGGTCGACCCGATGAACCTGAACCAGGTAATTCTGGCGGAGGGAATAGGTTGACGCGTTCTCCTGATGAATAGACGCTACAGGCTCTAAAATGGGATGTAGAAGCATGGAGTACTCCTACTCGGACCTAAAGGGCAGGAAGACCCTGATTACAGGGGACTTGGGCTCGGGTAAGATCGAGTACGCGAGGAGGCTCCTGGAGGAAGCCATAGAGGAGGCGAAGGGACTCATCACGGTCATCGACTTCTCGCCTTCGCTCCGCACCAAGGACGGCGCCGAGGTTGGCGGCCGCCTGTACGACGGCGACTCCCCCATGGTCCGGGTGCTGAGCAGCAAGCTGGTGAAGACCCCGAGGATCACCGCCGAGACCCCCGAGGAGCTCGTCAGGCTCGCCGAGTACAACCGCGACATAACGGAGGCCCTACTAGACCAGTTCAAGGGCTCGACTGACACGCTCTTCATAAACCATGTCCACTTTCACCTGCAGAGAGGCATGCTGCAGACCCTCTGGGACGCCATCAGGGAGGTAGACACCGTCGTACTCACGGGCTGCATAGGCTCCGATCTTGGCTACGACCTGGGCACCGGCGTATACCGGCGCGAGAAGGCCCTAATGACGCGCCTCGCCTCAAAGATGGACCAAGTGATCCAGCTCTAGCCCATCCGGCTGTCTAACACGAACCCAAAACGGGCTCAAGTAAAACGGTGGCTCTTATTCCTCCTATCAGGGGCGTGAAAAACATATCACCCACGAGGACGCTTCATACACGTGAATCACATTGGATAGACTCGGCGTAGGGTTCATCGGAGCGGGGTTCATCGCGCGTTTCATGGCTGCGTCCTGGACGGGGGTGCGCGGCGCCGACGTAAAGGCCGTCTACAACCACAGGGAAGCCTCGGCCAGGGAGCTCGCCTCCTACGCCGAGACCCTTGGGCTTGGTAGGCCCGCCGTGTACACCGACCTCCACGAGATGCTGCGGGACCCAGCCGTGGACGCGGTCTGGGTCATGACGCCCAACTATACACGGGTAGAGACCGTTGCAGCTGTGGCCGAGGAGGCCAAGCAGGGCCGGAACGACCTGGTCGGAGTAGCCTGCGAGAAGCCCCTCGCGAGGACCGTGGACGAGGCAGACGAGATGATGAGGCACATAGAAGGCACGGGGCTCCTCCACGGCTACCTTGAGAACCAGGTCTTCGCCCCGTCGGTCGTGAAGGGGAAGGAGGCGGTTTGGAGACACGGCGCCGCCAACACGGGCCGGCCTTACCTCGCCCGGGCGGCGGAGGAGCACGGAGGCCCACACAACGGCTGGTTCTGGGACCCCCGCCTCAGCGGCGGAGGCGTCCTCCTCGACATGAGCTGCCACAGCATCGAGGCCGACAGGTACCTGCTGTCGGACCCGGAGAAGCCCAAGACAAGCCTGAAGCCACTCAAGGTGCAGGCCGCGACAGAGTCCCTCAAGTGGACCCGGGAGCCGTACCTGTCCCAGCTCAGGGAGACCCACGGCGTAGACTACCGTGAGGCCCCCGCCGAGGACTACGCCTCCGTGAACATAGCCTACGAGGACGACGAGGGACAGCTCCTCCTCTCCGAGGCGAAGACCAGCTGGAACTACGTCGGCCCCGGCCTCAGGCTCAGCCTCGAAGCCCTGGGCCCAGAGTACAGCCTCGCCATAAACAGCCTCAGCCAGGAGCTGAGCGTCTTCTTCAGCAGGAACGTGGAGGTGCCGCCCAGCGAGGAGTTCGTGGAGAAGCAGGCCGCCGAGCAGGGCCTGATGCCCGTGATCCCCGACGAGGCCGTCGCCTACGGCTACCAGCACGAGAACAGGCACATGGTGGAGTGCTTCAGGGAGGGCAGGATGCCCCGCGAGAACTGGGGGGACGGCCTGCTCGTCACCCAGCTCATGATGACGGCGTACAGGTCGGCGGAGCAGGAGAAGACGCTGGGCTTCAGCCCCGGAGCCTTGAAGGGGTACACGCCTGACGTGATGAGAGGCGAGTGGCGTCCCTAACCGTCTGCCCTACCAGCGGAGTTTTATCCTCTACCATAGCTCCGTCAAGGCCCTCGAGTATGCCTCGTAGTCTCCCTCGCTGAACAGCACGAAGACGACCTCGTCGAGGAAGGGGTTCTCCTCGATGAACCCCTCGACAGCCGAGAGGGCGGTCCTGGCGGCCTTCTCCACCGGGTAGCCGTAGGCGCCGGTGCTTATGGACGGGAAGGCGATCGTCTTTAAACCGTTCTCCTGGGCTACTCGGAGCGAGTTCCTGTAGGCGGCGGCCAGCAGCCTCTCCTCGTCGCTGCCTCCGCCCCGCCAGACAGGGCCCACGGTGTGGATCACATGCCGGGCCCTCAGGTCGCCGCCGCCGGTGATGACTGCCTCCCCGGTGGGGAGCCCTTCCGGGTACCTTGTCCTCCTTATCTCCATGCACTCCGAGAGGATCGCTGGGCCGCCGGCCCCGTGTATGGCTCCGTCCACCCCTCCGCCGCCCATCAGGCTGCTGTTCGCGGCGTTCACCACGGCGTCGGTCTCCTGGTGCGTGATGTCGCCTCTCACCAGCCTGACCCTCGTGCGGCCGAACATCATGAATCCAACTCCGGTGCATGTCCATAAGACGGTTTCCCCCGTCCCGGCGACATCCCTAGGCTGCACCTCGACGACCCTCCCCCAAAACCAGATCAAAAGATAAAAAAACGGGTTTTCCGCGCCTAAAAAGCGTAAAAACGGGTGTTTTACCCTCATTACCCTCCTTTCCGCTGCTCTCTGCTGTATGAGGGCTAGTAAACGATGGGATGGGCTTCTACGCCGTGATATAAGCGCTTGATACGTTTTTTCACTCATTTTTCGAGGCTGTCTCGCT
>CAZQOX010000158.1:0-3712 GCA_964594895.1 uncultured Candidatus Bathyarchaeia archaeon | reverse complement strand
GCGAGACGATAGATCCAGATGGCGACGTGACTTGGAGCATTCTATGGGAGCCAAGCCCTGGGAAGGCCAGCTATCACTTCATAGTTGGCACAGGGAAATGGAAGGGAATCGCAGGCGAGGCCACCATCACAGGTGTGACGGGTCGTGCCGATGAACACACGATGCCAAGCTACAAGATGAGCTGGGAGCTCGATGAGAAGAATGATGAAACCGTCCCAGCATTCCAACCGAAAGGCCCATACACCAACCACGCATCAAGTCTGAGCTTCCACGGACCCCACGTCACCGAGAACATCAAGGAACTAGCCAGCGGGTTGAGGCTCATCGTCAACACACAATTAGGTGTGCTGATAGGGGAAGACTCCACAGCCGTAAATGTCTTGAATCCACGAGGCTACGCAGCCAGCTACGACAAAGGGGTGACCGTGTGGAGCGGTGATAAGAGGCTCGCCGATGTAATGCTGCTCGAAGACACCGACCCGGACGGCGATATGGCTTGGCTCGTCCATGTCTGGTGGTACGCGAGGGGCCGTGGATTATACAAGTTTATCGGAGGCACCGGGAAGTGGGAGGGCATTAGAGGCGAAGGAGTCACCCTCGGGCAGCTTATGCCTCGAACCGATGACTATCATCTCCTCAGGTCAGAGATACACTGGAGGATAGACAACCCCAGCTGAGAATGGGGGTCGTTTAAGGTACGAACTCGGTTCTCATATTGCACGCGCAACTTATTTTTGAGAAAAATCGTGCGCTGGTCTTCCTGCACCTTTCTTAATATATGGCTCTGAGATGGTCTGCTCTAATTCATCCAGGTTTAGCTTTGAGAGGATGGTTACTACATCCTCATGATAATCAATCTCAATGCATAATTAACATCTATTGCACGTAAATGTTAACCCACAGAATTTAGCAACAATCTGGCGCGCGCAATTTATTTAAACATCTAAAAAAGGGACAGACTGATGAAAGCCCAATATGCGACAATCGATGAATACATCAAAATCTATCCAAGCGAGGTACAGATTATCCTTGAAAAAGTTAGGCAAACAATTAGAAAAGCAGCCCCTGAGGCGGTAGAAGCCATCAGTTATAGGATGCCTACATTCAAACTAAATGGTAAGAACCTTGTTCATTTCGCTGCCTTTAAAAATCATATTGGGTTTTACCCGATTCCATCTGGCATCGAGGCGTTCAAAGAAGAGTTATCAGCCTACAAGCTGGGTAAGGGCTCCGTGCAGTTTCCATTGGATAAACCGATCCCATATGAGTTAATATCAAGAATTGTAGAGTTCAGGGTAAAGGAGAGCCAAGTACACACACATCTCATGTAACACGCATATTGAGGTGTTTGTACTAGTAAAAATGTGTGGGCATCCC
The DNA here is from genome assembly GCA_964594895.1 of uncultured Candidatus Bathyarchaeia archaeon. Taxonomy (GTDB): domain Archaea; phylum Thermoproteota; class Bathyarchaeia; order TCS64; family TCS64; genus RBG-16-57-9. The sequence continues at coordinate 2,335 of CAZQOX010000158.1, read as the reverse complement.
ACCCCCCGCACGCATAGCCTCGAAATGATTATTTTGATTATTGTCCTTATTGAACCTCAGTTTGCTGGGGTCAGGATATAATAAGGGATTTTGTTAACCCCTACAAAATTATGGATTAAGCCTCTGATTATACTAGTAAATCTGTGCGCGAGCTGTTGGTGACCCAAGCAGACGCAGCTATAAAAGAATAAAAAAATATTACATGTTTATTCTTTCAGGTGTGTTTGTAGACTTTCTAGGTTTTTCTGGGCTTCTTCTACCTTTCCCTCAGCCAGTAGTTTCAATGCTGTTTCAGCGTGCGTTGATGCACACCCTTTGACATCGTGTGCATGTTTACATGATTTACATTCACTCATCGTATACCGACATTCACTATATTATGTAAAGTATTTAAACTATCAAGTTAATAGTAACATATCTAGTATGTTAGAGAATAGTTGATATGTCACAAGTAACTGAGGCAGGTTCTTGCCCCGTAAAAGGGATAATAGACGTCGTCAGCAAGAAATGGACTCTCCTAATAGTGAACACTCTCGGGGCCCATGATAAACTAAGATTCAAGGATTTATCAACCATACTTGGAATCAGCCCTAAGACATTATCTGACACGTTAAAAGTTCTTGTTAAACAAGGTCTTGTTGAAAGAGTATCCTATAATACTATTCCCCCTAAAGTCGAGTATTCGTTAAGCAGAGACGGGTATGAGTTTCGTGAAGCGATTTTACCGTTGTTGAGGTGGGCGGCCAGTAGAGATGATGGGATTGAAGAACCATGTGTACCTGGATGTAAACGCCACACAGGTTCCTAAAACCTCTTTTTTCTTGAAACCATTCAGACGCTGATTCTAGGGTGAAGCGAGGATATATCATCAATTAAGCGACTGATCATTAGGTCCTCTACGTACCTCTTTCAAAAAGCAAGTAATGATTGACCATAGTAGGAGTTCCTTGAGCCTGATACGTGTGCAGACTCCAACCTTCCTGCTGATGACTCTCTATTACCTTGCTTATTTGTTTATGATGCCCTACTTGAACACAGGTCCATTCTTTCAACTCTATCACCTATTTCACATAGAAAACAAGTAATGATAAAATCATCGATTAGATTCTTGGTTCTATTTTCACTCATATTCATGCACAACGGAAAAAATTAAATCTAGAAAATGACTGCTCGAACGTGAGGAAGATTTATGAGTAAATTGAAGAGAGCCATCAGATTAGAAGATGTCCCATGGCAAAGAAACGACGACCCAAGGGACTGGCTTAACTACAAACGGTTAATCTGGAGAGAGACAGGGTCCAATGATCTTTGTATAGGATTAGGAAGTCTTGATCCAGGTAAAGTACTCGACCTACACCATCATCAAGATGACGCTGAGTTCTACTACGTTCTCGAGGGTAATGCAAAGGTTACTGTTGATGAAGAAGTGATAGATGCGACCCCAGGTACTGCCATCTATATACCAGTTGCAGCTAAGCACAAGATTGTGAACGATGGAGAGGAGAAACTCGTCTTCATCTATGGGTTGAACGCTGACACTAGAAGATATGTATACGATGTACCTCTAAAGGAGTGATTCGGGCTTATAATTACATGGCTCAAGTCTTTGTAGCAAAACTTATGGTAAGGTGCGGATAAAGTCTCCGTTTTTAAATTAAGGAATCCTTGATAAAATTGTTGATTAAGTGGATGTGTTCGCTGCCAAAAATTCATCGAGTGCGTATTGGTCTCCTGGGTAAATTCTTGTTTCAACAACCTTAGCATTCTCGATCTTACAAACCATTACCCTATTCTCTATCAAAGTCTTATCACCAAGACTCGACCTAAGTTCATACAAAGCGGCCCCATATTCTTCATCCCCCAAAAAAGCCTTCGGAAATAGCTCTAAGCTAGCTCCAGGCTGAGGAGCCAAATGTTTTAGCACTTCATCCTTTCCCTGGAAAACTCCTGCATGTATACTATGTCCTGGAAAATACCATACAAAATTTTTAAAGAATCCCTTTTATACTAACATTTAATCAAAAGAGTCTTTATTAAAAAAAGGATATTTGTGTCATAAAATCAAGGGTTTCCCTTGGAGATAACCCTAAATCCCTTGCCCTATACGCTTAGCCTATGAGTTCAGGCATCAGCGATGAACGGCTGCTCGACCTGTACAGAGTCATGGTCAGGATCAGGACCTTCGAGAACGGCGTCAGACGTCTCATCAGCGAGGGAAGGTGTGGCCACGTCAGCTTCAGCACGGGCGGGGAGGCCGTCGCCGCAGGCGTCAGCGCCCATCTAACAGCTGAGGATCAGATCGGCAGCACCCACAGGCCCCTGGGCCACCTCGTAG
>CAZQOX010000157.1:0-3712 GCA_964594895.1 uncultured Candidatus Bathyarchaeia archaeon | reverse complement strand
AGCTGAAGTCGCTGGGCAGGAAGAGGCTGAAGACGGTCTTGCCGCTCCACATGGGCTTGGGCTCGAGCACGGTGGGGTTAGGTATCTCCCCCTCGTAGCCTGTGTAGGCTATGAGCTTTCCCAACTCGTCGGCCGTGAGCATCATGCCCTCCCGGGTGAGCAGGTACGCTCCGCTGATGTAGTCCTTGCCGGCTCCGATGATGGGGGCGCCGTACCTTGGGCTCAGGATCTGGTCCTGGACCTGCATCAGCATCTTGGCCTCTGTCTGGGCCTCCTTGCTCTGTGGGATGTGGAGGTTCATCTCGTCGCCGTCGAAGTCCGCGTTGTAGGGCGGGCACACCGTGAGATGCATCCTGAACGTCTTGTAGGGCAGCACCTTGACCCTGTGCGCCATTATGCTCATCCTGTGCAGCGACGGCTGCCTGTTGAACAGGGCGATGTCCCCGTCCTTCAGGTGCCTCTCGATGATGAAGCCCGGCTCGATGCTCTGGGCTATGAGCGCCCTGTCGGCGACGAACTCCAGCCTTATCCGCTTCTGGTCCGGCCTGATGATGTAGAGGGCCCCTGGGTGCTTGTAGGGGCCATTCAAGACGAGCTTCCTCAGCTCCTCTATGTTCCGCTCGGTTACGACGTCTGGCACGGTGAGCTTGGTGGCGATGTGCACCGGGACCCCTACCTGGTTGATGTCAATGTTGGGGTCGGGGCTGATGACGGTGCGCGCCGAGTAGTCGACGCGTTTGCCGCTGAGGTTGCCCCTGAACCTACCCTCCTTGCCTTTCAGGCGCTGCGCGAGGCTCTTGAGGGTCCTGCCGCTGCGGTGGCGGGCCGGCGGGATGCCTGATACCTCGTTGTTGAAGTACGTGGTCACGTGGTACTGGAGGAGCTCGGACAGGTCCTCGATGATCAGCGTGGGGGCGCCGGCGTCGATGTTCTCCCGGAGCCTCTGGTTTATCCTGATGATGTCCACGAGCTTGTGGGTGAGGTCGTCCTCCGCCCTGATGCCTGACTCGAGGATGATGCTGGGCCGCACATCCACGGGCGGCACGGGCAGCACCTGTAGCACCATCCACTCCGGCCGTGCGCTGCCGGGGTCGAAGCCAAGCATCTCCAGGTCCTCGTCAGGGATGCGCTCGAACCACTCCCTGATCATGTTTGGTGTGAGCCTGCGCGTGACCTCGTCCTCCATCTCCTCCTCGAACAGCTCCTTCTCGATCTCGATGAACGTCGTAGGCTTGTTGAACTTGACCACGTTCTGGACCATGCCGCAGTACGGGCACTCCTTGTGCCGCTTGTACTTCTTGGCCTGCTTCATGATCTCGCTGCTCGTCTCGTCACCGACCTTGCCGAACATCTCGATGTCTTTGTCGCGCTGCTCCGTGAGCTTCTTCTTGGTCTCGTCGTCCAGCAGTAAACCGCCGCAGCTCCGGCACGTGGCGCTGAGGACGCGGTATATCTGCTTCGCGAACTCTACGTGGACGACCGGGACCGCCAGCTCGATGTGGCCGAAATGGCCCGGGCAGTTTATGGATATGTTTCCGCAGGTTCGGCACCTCTGCCTCGGCTCCAGCGTGCCCAGCCGCTGGTCCATGAGGCCGCCTGCGATGGGGGCTCCGTCCTCGTCGTAGGTGTCGCTGGTCCCTATCTCGACGACGCTGAGGCGCCTCGTCTCGTCTGGGCTCAGGAGGCCGAACTTGATGGCGTCTATTACCTGGCTCATCTCACTCCACCTCCCTGGCCAACTGAAGGGTAGGTGACAGGCATAGGCTCTGCATCTCCTGCAGCAGAAGCTTGAAGGCGTATGAGACGGTGACCGGCTCGATGTCGCCTTTCCCCTCGCAGGTCGGGCAAACGTACTTGCGCTGCCTTATGTCGTAGAAGCCCTGGCGGCCACACCTCTCGCATATGTATATCGTGTAGGCGTCCGACTCCTCCAGGAGCCTGTCCTTGAGCAGCATGGCGGCTCCGTGGCCGACGAGGCAGTCTCGCTCCATCTCGCCGAATCTGAGTCCGCCGCCCCTGGCCCTGCCCTCCGTGGGCTGCCGGGTGAGCATCTGGACCTGGCCGCGGGCCCTCGCGTGGATCTTGTCCACGACCATGTGGTGGAGCTTCTGGTAGAAGGCGACCCCGATGAATATCTCGGCCTCGAACATCTTGCCGCTCACGCCGTCGTACATGATCTCTCGGCCGCCGCTCTGGAAGCCTAACTCCGTGAGTACCTCCTCGAGGCTCTTGGGGTCCTCGTTGGCGAACGGTGTTCCGTCCACGATCTCGCCCCTCAGGGCCGCGGCCTTCCCGGCGATGGCCTCGATGAACTGGCCTACCGTCATACGGCTGGGGTAGGCGTGGGGGTTCATGATGATGTCCGGCACCACGCCGCTTGCGCTGAAGGGCATGTCCTCCTGGGGCACCAGCATGCCGATGACGCCCTTCTGGCCGTGCCTGCTGACGAACTTGTCGCCGAGCTCGGGCACCCTGTTGCTGCGCACCTTGATCTTGACCAGCTGGCTTCCCTCGATGTCCTTGGTGATGAAGACGCTGTCCACGACGCCGACCTCGGTGGGCCTGACGCCGACGGATGTGTCGCGGAGCTGGGGGCCGCGTATCTCGATGCCGCGGTACTCCTCCATGAACCTCGGCGGGCTCGTCTTGCCGATGAGGATGTCGCCGCCCTTGACCTCGGCCTCCTCGGCGATGAGTCCGTCGCTCTCCAGCTGCCTGTACGCCTCGGCGCCGTGGTAGCCGCGGATGCCGGCCTCGGGGATGGTGAGCCTGTCCTTGGCGCCGCCAAGGTACTGCTTGCACTCGGCCTTGTATATCCTGAGGAAGCTGCTGTGGCCGAGGCCGCGCTGGACGGCAGACTTGTTGAATATGATGGCGTCCTCCATGTTGTACCCTATGCAGCTCAGGATGGCGAGGACGAAGTTCTGGCCCGCAGGCCGGTCGTTGTAGTCTATGACCTCCATGGGCTTGGTCGAGACGAGAGGCTTCTGCGGGTAGTGCAGCAGGTGGCCGCGGGTGTCGGTCCTGTCGTTGTAGTTCAACGCGTAGACGCCCGGCGCCTGCTTCGCCATGGCCGCCTGGTAGGTGTTACGGGGGCTCTGGTTGTGCTCCGCGTAAGGGATGATGCTTGCCCCGACGCCGAGGATGGTGTACGGACATATCTCCATGTGGGTGTGCTCCTCGGTGAGGGTCTCCTGGTCGACGCTGATGTAGGTGTTCTCCTCCTCGTCGGCGTCAAGGTACTCCAGTATACCCTCCCTGACGAGGTCGCTCCACGTCCACCGTTCCTGCTTGATGTTCCGGACGTGCCTCTGCTTCAGCAGGGGCTTGCCTTCCTCGACCACTATGAGGGGTCTCCTTATCCGGCCCTCGTCGCAGTTAACATAGATCTCGTTGTAGTCATGGTAGAGCACTATGTTGGCCTGGCCGTTGATCTCGCCCTTGCGGCGCATCTCCCTGAACGTGTTGACCAGGGACTCCGGTGAGGTGCTGTACCCCAAGAGGTAGCCCTCGACGAATATCTTGGTGCCTCCGTGTCGCAGCTGCTCGTCGGCGTCCTTGGCCCTGGTGACCCCCATGAACTCCAGTGTACGCTTGATCTTCTCCGGGTCCGTCCCGACGCTGACGCTGCTCATCAGCGCCAGGTTCTTGACGAGCCCACAGTTGGCGCCCTCCGGGGTCTCGTTGGGGCACAGCCGTCCCCAGTGGGTGC
>CAZQOX010000156.1:0-3757 GCA_964594895.1 uncultured Candidatus Bathyarchaeia archaeon | reverse complement strand
ACCCTTCCGCAGGTGAGACATATATCTCACGAATGTCCCCTTTTTTATCCATAATTTTATAGGGTTAACTACTCGACATTCATCAGACTAAAAGACCCCGCGCAGGTGGATTCACTAATTGTGTGAAATGGTTTTAACCTTCGTTTTATTATTTTAAGCTAACTCTGGCGCGCGTATATGTGGCTCATCGAGTCTCCCTGTCTGCCCTGATGGTTGACACTACTTGGGCCATGTCTATCCTGTCGAGGGCGTCGCCGAGTTCTTGGATCTCGGACTTTATCTCCTCTATCTCCCTTTTTCTTATCTCCTGTTCCAGGGTCTCTCTCAGCAGTTTGGAGGGTTTTATGCCGTATTTCCTCATTTTCTGTTTCACTTCGGCTGGGACCTTCACGGACACCGTCTCGTACTTCGCCACCATGGTTCAAGAAAGTAATCCTGATGGGTAGTAAAAAAAGGGTTTACCTTTTATGTTGACCTTTATTGTTCAGGTTTTCCGATGCCTCGGCATGGACGGTCGTTAACGTCGTAACGAGCTGAATGACTGCTGAGAACATTAACGGTCGGAGGCTGCGTGAATTCATGGTGTCTAGCATCTCGTCCTCTCATCTAATCATACTGGTAGAATTTAGTTTAGCCAAGAATCCTTACAGTGCATGGAAGAGCATCGAGACCAGCAGCGCCAGCACCAGGGCAGGGTGGATGGTGGCGCTGTGATACCTGTACACCCCGGCGTCGGGGACGTGCCTGAGCAGCATGCCGGAGCCCGCGATGACCAGGACGAGGCCGAGGTTCGTCAAACCGTTCCAGTCCCCGGCCAGAGACTCCCAGTTATAAACGGCATGAAGCGCCATGAAGGCCACCGACGCGAACCCGGCGATGCAGTGGAACCTCATGTACCCCTCGGACAGCCGCGGCGCCACCCTGTTCACGGCGTAGAGCGATGAGGACGCCAGCACGGCGACCATCCCGAGCCACCCGAACGCCGAGCCCGGGTCCATCCTCTACTCCACTTCCCCGGGTCCTTCGTCGGGCGCGAAGCACTCGTAGCCCCACCTCCTCTCGTCGTCGAGGGCGGTGCCGATCTGCCTCCTCAGGGACTCGGCCATGAAGGGCAGTATGAGCCCGAAGGCGATGATAGGCGGCACAGAGTTCCACACCATGTGGATCAGGGCGGCCACCAGCACCCCGGGCGCCAGGTCGGAGAGTTGTACCTTCCCCCTCAGCACCTTGGCCAACCCCAGGCTCCTCCCCGCCGTGGCGGTCCAAGCGATGTGCATGAACGCCGTCATGGACCGCACCAGAACCGCCTGGAGCGGCGGGAAGCTGCTGTTCACTATCATCTCCTGGAGGTACCAGAAGTTCTCTAGGCCGGCGAACCCGGCGCCCGCCGCGGCTCCGTACACCATGCCGTCCAGGTGGTCGTTGAACTCCTGCCCCAGCCTGCTCCGCGCCACCAGGTAGACGCCCAGCGCCTTCAGCGGCTCCTCGATGAACCCGGCTCCGCCCGCCCCCAGGAGGGGAGACGTGACCACGGCGTTGAGTACGCCGGCGGCGATGCCTATGAAGGCTCCCCACCCGAAGCAGTACGCCACCAGCGCAAGGGGCTCCCTCTCGTACCTGTCGCTCCGGACCATCCACACGACGTAGAGGATGGGCGCCGCGTACCCCGCCAGCGTGAAGCCCAGGTAGCTCAGCCACTCCCCCCCGTAGGACGCGCCGAGCCCCATGAGGAGAAGGAGCACGGCCCAGACCAGGTAGGGAGTCAGGGGCGTATGCCGGCGGTCAGCGAACACCGAGACGTTTGGGGGCGCCTGGACGGGGGACGGTCTGAAGAGGCTGCGGACGGCCTCCACGAAGAGGCTCCCCTCAGACACCTGCGCTGCCTCGGTGGCGATTCCCTGGCTCTCCACCCACTCGCTCAGCCTCTTTCCGCAGCATCTGCAGTATGTGTCCTCAGGGTCTACCTCTGAACCGCAGTCTGAGCAGTGTGGTATCTTCGATCACTGCACCAATATGCGGCAGCATGGATTTAGAGGTATCCCATCGACCCACGCGGCACACCGCGTTGCGGATTCTTCGCTGCGGATGATTAAAAAGGGTTGAGCCGCCTATACCGACTAAGTCCGGTAAGCGACCATGGAAAAGATACGGCGGAGACTCCCCTTCATGCGGGGCAACTTCATGATCCTCACCGTGAGGACGGTCGTGGGCCAGATCTGCAGGAACATGGTGTTCCCGTACGCGAGCCTCCTCATCCTCGCCGTCGGGGGCAGCACCTCCCAGATAGGCGTAGTCAACAGCCTGATGCCCCTCGGCGGCCTGCTGGTGTACCCAGTCGCCGGCTACCTCACCGACCGGAGGGGCCGGGTAAGGCTCATGGCGTTGGCGGGGTACATGTCGACGTTCACCATGCTCATCTTCGTGTTCGCCCCCAGCTGGGAGTGGATAGCGTTGGCGTCGCTCCTGCAGGGCTTCGCGGTGCTCGAGTTCCCTCCCAGCAGCGCCATCCTCGCCGAGAGCCTGGAGCCCCGGTACCGGGGAGTCGGGATCGCCACGATGACCACGCTCGCCACCCTCTTCGCTGTGACGAGCCCCTACATAGCGGGCGTGATAACGGAGGCACTCGGAAACGAGGTCGGCGTCAGGGCGCTCTACGCCGTCTACATGCTGTCGTTCATCATAAACACCCTGATACTCAGGTTCCTAACCGGGGCTGAGCCGGAGGAGGACCCGGGCGAGATCCCCAGCGTCCCCACCATACTGCGGGAGGTGTACGGCGGCATCCCCGAGCTCGTCAGGAGCATGCCCCGGGGGGTCAAGGCCCTGAGCGTCGTCACCGGGATGGCTTTCATAGCCAACTCTTTGACGGCTCCCTTCTGGGTGGTCTACGCCACAGACATAGTTGGGATATCCAACGTGGAGTGGGGCCTGATACTCCTCATAGAGTCCTTAATCAAGATAGGGCTCAGCATCCCGGCCGGCATGGTGGCCGACAGATACGGCCGAGCCAAGACGCTGTTCGCAGCCGTGTTCCTCTCGACGGTGTCCCTGCCCTCCATAGTCCTGGCCACATGCTTCGTCCACGTGCTGCTGGTCAGGGTGGTCGTGGCGCTAGCCGTCGTCCTCTACATGCCGGCCTCCACAGCGTTGATGGCCGACCTCGTGCCCAGGGAGATGAGGGGCCGCGTCATGTCCGCGGTGGGCAGGGGAAGCGTGTTGGTGGGCGCCACGGGGGGAGGCACAGGCGGCCCCGGGATGGGCTACTTCTTCACGCTGTTCGTGATGGCGGGGTCCGTCCTCGGCGGTGTGCTGTACTCCATCAACCCGTCCTATCCGTGGCGGGGTGTGCTGGCCACATGCGTGATCCAGATGCTTTTCATGGTCCTCTTCATCAGGGACCCGGAGAAACGGGAACGCTAGCTGAGCCCCAGTAGCTTCGCGGCTACGACGGCCGGAGTCAACGCCAACGTCGCCGTGGTGTCGCTGACGGTGGTTATGACGGGGATGACCACGTTGTCCGGGTTGAGGCCCCGCTCGAAGGCTAGGTGCGCCGAGTAGAGGGCGAAGACGCTGATGATCCCGAAGCTGAGGAGGTTGGTGGCGAGGGCCACCGCAAGCAGCGTCACGAGGCTTACGCCGGGCGCCCCGGGCCCAGTGATCAGCCACGCCGTGAACGCGAAGACCACGTGCATGAAGGCGGCAGGCACCTCCACCTGGACTATGTTTCTCCCCGCGTCCCTTAGCTCCTCCATGAAGC
>CAZQOX010000155.1:0-3762 GCA_964594895.1 uncultured Candidatus Bathyarchaeia archaeon | reverse complement strand
TCCTCGCCGACGAGGTCACAGGTAACCTGGACTCGACGACGGGGGACGAGATAATGCATCTGCTCAGGGACCTCAACAAGGAGGAGGGCAAGACCTTCATACTCATCACCCACGACGCCATGGTGGCCCAGAACACGGACCGCCTAATACAGATACGGGACGGCGTCATAGTGGGCGATAAAAGCTTCAAGGATCTGATCATGCGATGAACAGACAAAAATTAATCGTATTGACCCTGGCTATGATATTAGCCACCCAGTTTCCATCTGTTTTAGCCTCTGACTCGGCCATACTACAGGTGTCCACCGACGACATCTACCTGACCGCGGGCCAAGAGAACACCATAAAAATCAACCTCAAGAACACGGGCGACTATAACCTGTTTGACGCCGAGTGCTTCCTGACCTCCGCCCAGCCGGGAGTATCGATCCTCAGCGGGGCTCACATGGTCTTCAACACCATCGAGAAGGGGAAGACGAAGACCTATGAGCCGACCATATACGTGGGCCAGAGCGTGGAGCTGGGCGCCTACAGCCTGAGCCTGACAGTGATCTACAGGAGGTTCGGCGCCGCTCAGGACTCCACGGTCACGGTGCCCGTAGGCCTCGTCGTCGACGAGGGCTACGTCCCCAAGATGAAGTACTCCACGGAGCAGGGGAGCGTGAGGGCGAAGTCTGGGGCGGAGAACCAGCTGACCTACATGTTCATCAACAACTGGGACGAGACGCTCTACGACCTGGAGTTCACGCTGAGTTCAACGTCAGGCTACATATCGGTCGTTGACGGCCTCAGCACAAGCCTAGACGAGCTAGCCGTCGGCGAGCCTGTCGCCGTGGAGCCCATGCTGAGCATACTCGAGGGCACCCCCCTGGCCGTCTACACTTTGACGGCCACGGTGTCTTACAGGGACGCCGAAGACAACAGGTACTACCAGTCCTTCAGCCTCCCGGTGAACGTCGACTCGGCGGCCGCGGCGAAGGCCACCGTCATCACGCTGAAACGCATGGAGGTGCTGCAGGAAGAGGTGAGGCCCGGAGACGTCTTCGACGTACAGCTTGAGGTTCAGTGCAGCGGCGCGGACGCCTACGAGCTGCTGTGTAAACTAAGCTTTGGAGCCGTCACATCCATATCGCCTCTTAGCCCCACCACGAGCAGCCTCGGCGACCTGGAGGCCGGCGGCACGGTCGTAGCCACTTACCGGCTCCTCGCGTCGGGCGACATCGCAGCGGGGCAGTACCCCGTGACTGCGACCATAACGTACACTGACTCCAAGGGCGGCGCGGGGAGCCTCACCGAGACGCTGACGGTCATGGTGGAGGGGCTCATAGAGTTCGATCTCATCGACACCCCAACCGAGACTGTGAAGAGGGGAGATAACAAGGAGCTTGAGGCAGACCTCCTCCTCATAGGGACGGAGAGCGTGGAGTTCGTGAGCATAAGCCTGGTCGAGGACGACGCCTTCAAGCGTGTGGCCGGAAGCACGGAATACATCGGCGCCGTGGACCCTGATAGCCCAATCCCCTTCGACATAAACTATAAAGTGGATGCAAATGCTTCAGATGGAGGGCACGAGCTCAGACTCAGCGTCAAGTACAGGGATCATCTGAACAAGGAACATGAGCAACAGATCGGATTCAACATAGATATCGGCGGCGTTATCAATACCAATCCTCAGCCTCAGCAGAACGGGTTCTGGGTCTGGATACGCAGGCTCCTGGGGCTGGGCCCGTGAGAGTGAGTCTGTGAACCCTCTCGACATCCTCCTCATGTCCACGAATGGGGTGAGGGAGCGTAAGTTCCGCTTCGCCCTCAACCTGGTTGGCATACTGATCGGGTGCACGGCGGTTACGGGGCTCGTCTCCGTCACCCAGGGGCTAACCGACAGCGTCACCGGGCAGCTCGAGGTTTTCGGGCCCACCAACATCATAGTCATCCCAGGCGAGGTCCGTCAGGGACAGGGGATTGTGGCTGACACCCTCGACTGGAGGGAGCTTGACATCATCGAGAGGACCCCCAAGGTGGAGGCGGCGACGCCCATCATCGCCAACAAGTACTGCAGCTTCACCGTCAAGGGAAGGAGCTTCTACACGGACGTCTACGGCGTCACGGAGGAGTACGCCGAGATCAACAAGAACACCGTGATAGAGGATGGCAGGAACTTCATGCGCGGCGACACGGCTGTCGTGATCATAGGCGCCAACATAGCGAAGCCCTTGGACGCGGACGAGAGGGTCATCGACCTGGGGGACAGGATCAAGATAAAGTCCACCGTGAACGACGCCGAGAAGGAGCTCACCCTGAGGGTGATAGGCATCCTGGAGGGGCAGGGCAGCAGCTTCGGGTTCAACCTCGACAACAGCATATCGATGCCGCTGCAGACGGCCCAGCAGTTCTACGAGGTGGCAGGCGAGTTCGATTTCGTGATCGCTAAGGCTGCGACCATCGACGACGTGGACGCCGCCGTCGAGGGGATAGAGGAGAGGCTCGGGGACAGGGTGACTGTTGTTTCCTCGGAATCTGCGATGGAGACCGTGGGCTCGGTGCTGGGCACCATCCAGTCGGTGCTCGGCGGCATAGCAGGCATATCGCTGCTGGTGGCGGGCGTCGGGATTATAAACACCATGACGGTTTCAGTCATGGAGAGGACGAGGGAGATAGGTACCTTGAAGGCGGTGGGCGCCAAGAGCGGGGACGTGCTGTTTATGTTCCTCAGCGAGGCCATGGTCACCGGGGTCGTCGGCGGGGCCTTGGGCGCCGCCTTCGGGTTCCTCCTCGGTTCAGTTATAGGAAACTTCATCGATTTGAAGGTGACGCCGTCCATGAGCCTGGGGTTGTTCGTGGTGGGCTTCGCCGTGGTGACGTCCATGCTGTCGGGGCTCTACCCGGCGTGGAGGGCGTCAAACCTCAACCCAGTGGAGGCTTTGAGACATGAGTGAAGAGAGAAAGGGATTCGTTGAACTGGTATCCGGTGTGCTAAGGAGGCCCCAGGAGACCTTCCAGTACGTATCTGAGAGAGACCTCACGAGGGGGCTCCTGATAGTGTTCTTGATGGTGGTGCTCGCCGCCGCTTCGGCGTCCACGTACATGTCCAAGATACCGTTGGAGGTGCTGGTGCCTCAGATAGGCCAGGCAGGCGTAGACGTCTCCCAGGTTGGCGGCAGCATGGGGCTGTTCGCGGGAATAGGGGTCGCCGTCAGCATCCTGGTAGGTTTCGCGGTTTCCACGCTGCTCATGCACGGCGTCGCGACGCTCACGGGGGGCGGCGGCAACATGAAGAGGTTCTTCGCCATGCACGGCTTCGCAGCGACGCCCCACACCCTGAACTACGTGCTGAGGCTCGCGGACTCGTTCATATCTTCGCCCAGCCAGCTGGCAGGCTACTTCGTGGCCAACAGGGACATCGAGAACCGTGCCCTCAAGGCCGTCGTAGGCACCAACCTGTTCACGGTGTTCGGGTTGGCTGCCCTGATCTACATCACCTACGCTTTGGCGGAGAACTACCAGATAGGAAGAAGGAAGGCCTTCATAATAGCGTTGGTGCCGTACATCCTGTACGTGGCGATCAACCTGTTCGCGCCGACCGGCTAGCCCAAACCATTTCTATTCTCCGCGTCCAGATATACACGATAACATTGTCTAGACCCTACCTTGAACTCGATAAGAGGATACTGGGAGAGGCTTACACCAGCGCCGAGACCATAGAGACGGTCACGACGCTCTGCGACGAGTACGACAGCAGGTGGCCGGGCAGCGGGAAGGACC
>CAZQOX010000154.1:0-3788 GCA_964594895.1 uncultured Candidatus Bathyarchaeia archaeon | reverse complement strand
ACTGCCTGGAGGGGCTCCTCGCGGGGAGACGGGCCAGCCACATGGAGAGGTTCGGCCTCACGTCGTTCCTCGTGAACGTCGGGATGCCCATAGACGACATGGTGCAGCTATACACCAGCGTCACCGACTTCGACGAGAGCCTCACCCGGTACCAGATAGAGCACATCGCCGGCCTCAAGGGCCACCGAACAAAGTACACGCCCCCAACGTGTAGCACACTCAAGACCCACGGCATATGCCGCAACATGGACAGCATATGCGAGACCGTGAACCACCCCCTCAGCTACTACAGGAAGAAGGTGCGGCGCCTGGAGCGGCAGAGAGAGCAGCGGGAAGCTGAACCCTCAAATATCACCGCCCAAAAATAACAGAGACCGGCATGCGAAAACTCACGGAGGAGAAGAGGCAGATGCTCAGGAGCATGGGGCTCCACTACTGCAGGCACTACGACAACGTCGTACGCTTCAACGCTCCCTTATGCGGAAAATGCCGCCACAGGACATACCCCGCGAGGTAACCTGTTTTAAAACCCCCGGAGACTATTCAATAGACATGGATGAGGACTGGGGCAGCCCCGGGTTCGTCGAGGAACAGTTCAGGCGGTGGTACGCCCGGAACAGCGACACCATACCAGCCCCCATAGACATAGCGCACAGGGAGTTCGCTTTCCTCACCTTCCACGGACGAACCATGTACCGCCACAATCGGCTCCCAACCCTCGACGAGCTTCGAAGATACCTCAGGTCCAACGCCCCAGCCCACAGCTACCACAGCAGCGGCTACTACGACGACCCCGCCGCCGACATGGCCCACAAAGGATGGAGGGGCGCGGACCTGGTCTTCGACATAGACGCAGACCACTTCGACCTCCCCTGCCAGAGGATGCACGACAGGTGGTGGTGCAGGAACTGCGACAACCAGGGCACAGGCCACCCCCCCGAGATATGCGAGTGCGGCAAGGCCCAGTTCGAGACGGAGACCTGGCTCTGCGAGCACTGCCTCCAGGCCGCCAAACACGAGACCCAGAAGCTCCTCGACATACTCATACAGGACTTCGGCGTAGCCACCGACGAGCTGACCACCAACTTCAGCGGCAACAGGGGCTACCACGTCCACGTCCACAGCAATGACATGATCCCCCTCGACCAGCAGGCCCGCCGCGAGATAGTGGACTACATAATGGCTACAGGGCTCGAGGCAGAGTACCAGGGCTTCAGCCAGAGGAACAGGGGAACGCGCCCCACCCTCGCCGAGGGGGGGTGGAGGGGCAGAACGGGCCGAGCCCTCTACGACTACATCCAGAAGGTCGAGCCAGAGGAGGTGAAGTCCATGAAGCTCAGCCGGAGAGCCACGAGGAACATCCTCGAGGACAGAGAGAAGGTGCTCAACACCCTCATGGAGAGGCACCCCAGCAACGTCACCAGCCTCATCGACCCCAAGAGCCTACAGGCTGTGCTGGAGAAGGCCGTGAAGCTCCAGGCTTCAGAGATCGACACCGTCGTCACCACCGACATCCACCGCCTCATCAGGCTGCCCTGCACCCTCCACGGAAAGACGGGCTGGCAGGTCCAGACCATACCGTACGGCTCACTCCCAGACTACGATCCCCTCACGCGGGCGGCCGTGATAACCGGCGACCCCGTATGGCTCGAGTTCAGGTGGGCCCCCAAAATAAAGATAAACGACGTGGAGTACGGACCATACGAGGACGAGGAGGCTGAGCTCCCCCTAGGCGCAGCTCTCTTCTTCCTATGCAAGAAAGGAGCCAGGCTGAAACGATGAGCGACAGGTACGAGAGACTCCGCAGGGCGTGGGAGAAGGAGAACGAGAAGCCCGGGCTACAGAACATACCAGACGAGTTACTCCACGAGATGCGCCGCTACTCCGAGGAGCTGAACAAGACCCCCACCGACGCCGGGACCCTTACGGACTCCATAACCAAGAAGGAGAGAGGGTTCGTGAGCCAGATGCTGAGGGGGCTCACCGAGACCAGGCTCCGGAAGATAGTCACCAAGGAGCTTAGAGGCGAGCCCATCGACGCCCAGGCCATGACGCCCGAGGAGCAGAGGCTCCACGCAAACCTCAGGCAACTACTGTTAGGCTACAGGCAGGGGGCCGACATCCCAGAGCCCGAGGCGCCGCCTATCGTCCAGGCTCCCAAGCCGGCCCCAGAGCCGAGACCCAGCGTAACCGCCTCTCACGAGGCGCCTGTGGGTGACCTGGTCGTGGTCAGGTTCCTGAAGCCCCTGCCCGCGATCATGGGCGTGGACATGAAGGCGTACGGCCCCTTCGACCCGGAGAACGTCGCCAGCATCCCCCGCCGGAATGCGGTAAACCTAATAAGGAGAGGTATAGCTAAGCTGGTGAAGATAGAGCCATGAAAGTACCGAGGACCATCCGGACCTACTGTCCGAAGTGCAAAACTCACACGGAATTCAGCGTCTCCATCTATAAAGCCGGGAAAAGAGCGGGTGCAAAGAAGGGCGAGCGCAGGCAGGCCACCCGCAAGAAGGGCTACGGTGGCCAAAAGTTCCCGGAGCAGCACAACCAGGCCAAGGTCACGAAGAAGCAGTCCCTCATGCTCAAATGCAAGGAGTGCAGCTACACGTTACAGCGTAAAGGGATGCGGCTCAAGAAGCTGGAGGTAGTATAGCTTGGCCGAATGGGAGCACCTCATACCCCGCCCCACGTCACGGTTCCTGCGCGTAAGGTGCATAAGCTGCGAATCTGAGCAGATACTGTTCAGTCACAGCTGCACCCGGGTAGAGTGCCAGACCTGCGGAGAGGTGCTCGCGGAGCCCACCGGCGGGAAAGCCAAGATCAACGCCGCCATAATATCTGTTTTAGGGTGATTTAGATGAGTCTAGGGCGACCCGAGTGGCCGGAGATCGGCGAACTCGTAGTTGCGACGGTGCTGCGCGTGGAGAGCTACGGCGCCTACGTCAGCCTAGACGAGTACAAAGACAAGGAGGGTCTCCTACACATCTCCGAGATAAGCAGCAGATGGGTGAGGAACATCCGGAACCACGTGCGGCAAAACCAGAAGGTCGTCCTACAGGTGCTCAGGACGGACCCGGGGAAGGGGCAGGTTGACCTCAGCCTGAGGAGGGTGAGCAGGGACGAGAAACGCAAGAAGATAGAGTCCTGGAAGAAGGAGCGGAAGGCGGTCACCCTGCTCACACAGGCAGCCCAGCAGCTCAACACGGACACCGAGGCCCTCTTCGATGGAGCGGGGGCGAAGCTGGTTGACCACTACGGCAGCCTATACGAGGGACTGGAGGAAGCCGCCAAGAAGGGCGCGGACGCTCTCAAGGAGGCCGGTGTCGAGCCCAAGGCCGCAGAGGTGCTCAGCGGGATCGCCAAGGAAAAGATAGTCATAAGAGGCGTCACGATACAGGGCGTCTTCGAGGCTTCGACCATGTCCAGCTATGGAGTACAGGAGATCAAGGACACGTTCCAGAAGGCCGAGGAGGTCGCCCAGGATAACGACGCCACCATCAGCATATCCACCCTAGGAGCCCCCAAGTACAGGATCCAGCTAATGGCGGAGGACTATAAGAAGGCCGAGTACGCGCTCGACAAGGTGGTCAAGTTCGCCGAAGAGGCTTGGGAAGCCATAGACGGCAGCATCACTTTCACGAGGGAGTAGCGCCGATGGTGTGGCTTCTGAGGCGATGCACCAGCTGCAGCCAATACACGCTCAAGGACACGTGCCCACGGTGCGGATGCGCGACGGAGTCGCCCCACCCAGCGAAGTTCTCCCTCGACGACAAGTACCGCAGGTACCG
>CAZQOX010000153.1:1158-3799 GCA_964594895.1 uncultured Candidatus Bathyarchaeia archaeon | reverse complement strand
AGCTCCAGGCTCTCCGACAGCACCTCCCTGGCCTCCGAGACGCTCCCCAGCTCGCCCAGGGACACGAGCTGCACAACCGCGTTTCCCAGGGCCGTCGCCTCCACCGGCCCCGCGACGACCCGGGCCCCCGTGGCGTCGGCGGTCATCTGGTTCAGCACCCTGTTCAGCGAGCCGCCTCCGATGACGTGGATCACGGGAGGCCTCCCGCCCGTTATCTCCTCCAGCTGCCCATAGGCGTGCCTGTAGTTTAGGGCCAGGCTCTCGTAGACGCACCGGATGTGCTCGCCGATGGACATGGGAGGCTCCTGCCCCGTCTCGACGCAGTAGCGGCCTATCCGGGGCGTCATCTCGCCGGGGGCATGGAACACGGGGTCGTTGGGGTCGATCAGCGACCTGAACGGCGGCACCTTCTCAGCAGCCTCGTAGAGCTCGCCGTAGCCCACATCGGAGCCCTTCATCCGCCACTCCCTCAGGAGCCCCTGCTCGAACCAGAGCCCCGGCAGGTTCCTGAGGAGCCTGAACTTGCCCCCGGCGCCGCCCTCGTTCGTGAAGTTGTATCCGTAGACGGCGTCGTTGATCACCGGCTCCCCGACCTCCGTGCCCAGGAGGCTCCAAGTGCCGCTGCTGATGTACGAGAAGCCTTCACCCCCGGTCGGCACCGCGACCACGGCGCTCCCCGTATCGTGGCACGCGGGCGCACAGACCCTCAGGCCCAGGCTCTCGCCGAGGAGCTCCCCCGGCTCCACGACGTCCGGGAAGATGTCCACGGGTATCTTCACCGCCTCAAGGATCTCCTCGTCCCACCGCATCTCACATGGGTTGAACATCTGGGTCGTCGTCGCGTGTGTGAACTCCGCCCTCCTCTCCCCCGTGAACCAATAGTTGAAGAGGTCCGGGAGCCCCAGGTACGTGGCGGCCCTCCTCAGCAGCCGGCTCCTCGTCTTCACCAGGCTGGCGAGCTGGTAGAGGGTGTTGAGCTCCAGGAACTGGACGCCCGTCCTCTCGAAGATCTCCCTCCGGGGCATCCTCTCGAAGACCCACTCCATCAACCCCCTCGTCCGGGGGTCCCTGTAGTGCACGGGGTCCCCCAGGAGGTTCCCCTTCCTATCCAGGAGCCCGTAGTCGACGCCCCAGGAGTCGATGCCGACGCTGGAGGCGCCGCCCCTCGCCCACTCTACGCCCTTGACGGCCTCCTGCCAGAGCCGCTTGACGTTCCAGCACAGGAACCTGCCCCTCCTGACGGGGACGTTGGGGAACCTGTGCACCTCCTCCAGGCTGAAGCCGTCGCCGCCGTAGGCGACCGCCATCACCCGGCCCTGGGAGGCGCCCAGGTCCACGGCTATGACCTTGGTCATCCCTACCCCAAGTCTACGTCTCCACAGATATGGACCTTTACACCCAGCACGTGGAACATGGCCGCCTTCGCGGCTGACGCCTTGTCGGCCTCGGCTGCCGAGGGCGCGTAGGCGACCTGTACGTGGTTTGCCTTGTGCTGCGCCATGAACTGGTCCCGGGTCACGCCGTGGAGTACGACGCTCATCATGGGCCACTGCGGTGTGGTGGCTTCCCACCTGCGCTGGGTCTCCTCCTCAGGTAGGTCCACCACGGTGCCCCTGCCGATGTCGACGTGGAGACCGTCGGGCTTCACGTAGACCCTGCTCCAGACCATCTCGCCGGGCTTGCTGTCGCCTTTGAGGGTGCCTCCGCCGAGAGGAAAGTACATGGGTGGCTGCCTCTCGCTGCTGGCCCCCATGTATCCGCCTTTGAAGTGGCTCGGGGGCGCGCTGCCGCTGATGAGGAACACCCAGACGTACTCGTCGCCGTACCAGTCGCCCCACCTGACATCGTGGAGCGTGGTGGCCGGGTCATATCCCATGGCTTTCCAGACCCTGTTGGTGATCAGGGCGTCGAGTCCGGCTCCTTCGTCAACCTCGTTGAAGTGGGGCAGAGCCTCGCCGGGGTAAAGCTCCTCGCCGGTCTCCTCGCGGTACACGGGTGGCCGGTCCACGTTGTTGAGCAGCCCCTCAGCCAGGTCGCTCGCGGGAGCCATGTCCTTGAGCCCCTGCTGGTACTGGATGCCTATGAGGGCGCAGCCGAACTCGTCCGCGATCCTGACGGCGCCGATGTACATCCTGCACTGCTCCAGTATCTGCCTGTCCGTGAGCTCCGTCGCCTCGTCTATGCCAGTTACGAAGGTCATGCCTTTCGCGTCGAGCCAGTCACGTACGGCTTGGGCTTCCTCGTCGCCGACTGTGCGCATCTTGGCTACCAAAGCGCTCTGGCTGAGCCGCTCCTTGTAGACGCCGAGAGGGTTGAGCAGCTCGTCCTCGATGATGGCGTTGTACATGCCCATGCAGCCCTCGTCGAATATCCCCATGACGGCTTTCTCGTGTTTCAGCTGCCTCGCCAACGCCTCGCCCAGTCTTTTCTCATTCGCCGGGAGCTTCGCTGGGTCGAGCAGCCGTACGTGGCTGGTGTCGTGGGTGATCCTTCCCTCCCGTAGCCACTGCCTGACGCCGTCGAGGAAGAACTCGTCGTCGAAGCTCACGCTCCAGACGGTGCTGTACTCGACCCCCATCTTGGTCAGACAGGCGTTGAGGTTCAGCATCCCCACCAGGCCGGGCCACTGGCCGCTCCAGTT
>CAZQOX010000153.1:0-1058 GCA_964594895.1 uncultured Candidatus Bathyarchaeia archaeon | reverse complement strand
CCTTCTGGGCG
Source organism: uncultured Candidatus Bathyarchaeia archaeon (assembly GCA_964594895.1). Classification (GTDB taxonomy): domain Archaea; phylum Thermoproteota; class Bathyarchaeia; order TCS64; family TCS64; genus RBG-16-57-9. The sequence continues at coordinate 1,047 of CAZQOX010000153.1, read as the reverse complement.
GGCCAGCACTCCCTGTTGGCGCTTAGCCTCAGGTCGCCGCTCGCCACCAACACTATCTCGTCGGAGGCGAGGGGCTCAGGCTCCTCGACCTCAGGTAGAAAGTATGAATCCATGTGATGAAAGTGGGTGCGAGGGGTGATAAAACTTAGTCTCGGCGCCCGGCGCGGCACAGGATGTCCTTGACGCTGAGGATCTCGAGGGTGGTGGTGAGGCCGGGCGCGTTGAGGGTCGACCCTGAGACCACCGATATGACGTCGTTGTCGTGGATATATCCCTCCTCGATGCTCTTCTTCACGGCGCGTATGATCAGCTCGTCCCGGTCGTCTGTCCACGGGACCTTCAGGGGCTTCACCCCCCAGTATAGGTGCATCCTCCGGCTCACCCTGGGGTCCTTCGAGACCGCCAAGATCCTCGCCTTCGGTCTGTGGGTGCTCACCATGAGCGCGCTGAAGCCGCTTCGTGTCACGACTATGATTGCTGACGCCTCGACGGCCTCGACCGCCCGGGTAGCCAGGTCGCCGATGATGTTTGGGAGGAGATCGCCCCGCTCCGACGGCTCTCTGTATGTTATCTGCTCCTGTACCACCCAGCCGATGTTGTTCATGGCTCGCACCGCCTCGACGGGGTACTTGCCTATCGCCGTCTCGCCGCTGAGCATGACGGCGTCGGCGCCGTCCAGCAGCGCGTTGGCGACGTCGCTCGCCTCCGCCCTCGTCGGCCTCGGTGTGTGCATCATGGACTCCAGCATCTGGGTCGCCACGATCACCGGTTTCCCCCGCCTGTTACAGGCGGCTATTATCTTCTTCTGGAGCAGCGGCACGTCCCACGGCGGTATCTCTATGCCCAGGTCGCCCCTCGCCACCATTACGCCGTCGCTGGCTTCGATGATCTCCCCGATGTTGCGGACCGCGTCGCCGTGCTCGATCTTGCTTATCACCGGCTGGTCGCCTCCGGCGTCGGAGATGGCTTCTTTGACGGCCTGCACATCCGACGCGTCCCTGACGAAGCTCGCCGCGAACCAGTCGCAGTCCATCTCGACGCCGAACC
>CAZQOX010000152.1:0-3820 GCA_964594895.1 uncultured Candidatus Bathyarchaeia archaeon | reverse complement strand
CTTGCGTACGCAGATGCCGCAGCCGCTGCAGATGAACTCGCTGACGTACGCCTTGTCTTCATCGTCCAGCCTTATCGCCTCTCGCCTGGTGCGGACCATGGGGCAGAACCTGATGCACACCAGGTCGCACTTGTCGGAGCGGCAGCGCTCCTTGTCGACGACGGCTACGCGCATACTATGCACCTTTTCGCGTTCTATGCTGGCGCGTGTAATAAAAATGCTGGTGAACAGATAAAAGACGCCTATGCGTCAGGCTGTCGTTTAGGGGCTCCGCATCGTCACGAAGTACTCGTATGTCTCCCAAGACGGCCCAGCGCCGCCCGATTGTTTGATGAGCCGGACCTCTCCTCCCAGATCCTCTATGAACTCCGTCAAGACGTTTCTCGGTGCACCGTACATCTCCATCGCTCCGCCGAGTATCAGCCGCTGGAGGAACACCGAGAGCCTCCTCGGCAGGTAGTCCAGCGTGTTTCTCCCCTTCCTCTCGCTCGGCATGTGGAAGACCAGTAACCCGTCCCCGCTCAGGACCCTGAGGAACTCCCTGATGTACCTGAACGCGTACCTCGGCTCCATGTGCTGCAGCGTGATGTTCGAGTAGACGAGGTCGAAGCGGCTGTCGCCGAACACCCTCAGGTCGTCCCTCTCGTTCAGCACGTAAGTGCATCTGCCGCCGTGTCTGTTCATCTCCCCGGCGAGCTCTATCATCGACGGAGCGATGTCGACGCCGACGACCTCCATGTAGTGGTCGGCAAGCGACTGCGTGAGCCTCCCGACCCCGCAGCCGAAGTCGAGAGCCCTCCCCCTGGGGACGATTTCTAGACGCTCCACGTCTTGGATTAGTGTATCAATCTCTTTCTTCCCTGTCTCGAAGAACTCCTCCTTGTTCCAGTTCATCTTGGTCGTCAGGATGACTGTGAACGGGTTCCTCCTGCCCATGCCGTCCCAGTTTCGCTGGAGCTCTCTGAGGTTCATGCGTCGAGGCTAGTGTATTACTGAAAAATACTCGCTCCGTTACATAATCTGCTGCGGGGCAGTTACGATCCATGAAGGTTGGGTTCCATAGATGTCTCCGCCGTTTACATCTATGGGACGGGTTTGACGTTGGATTCGTCGCGGGACAGGGACCTCATGAGCATGTCCTCGACGACGCCCCTGTTCCCGGCGGGGTCGTGCATCGCCTCGACGAGGGTGTCGTAGTCGAGGCTGTTCACCACGTCCGCGCCCCAGTTCAACGCGTTCATGCTCAGCACGAGGGCCCGCTCCACGGGTATCCTCACCGGGTTGATGTCGATGCCGTAGAACCCGGTGTAGCCGTGCATCTTGAACACAAGCAGCGTCGCCAGCATCTGGTCGATGCCCAGCACCCCCACGTCGAGGTCCTGGTCGTAGTTGCCCAGGGGCTGGCTGTTCCAGTGGCTGTGCATAAGCCTGCCCTCCCTGAGCACCGACGCGAACGCGTAAGCCAGCTCCTCGTGCCCCATGAGCACGTGACCCACCTCCGGGTTCAGCCCCACCAGGGCGTGTCCGTCGCTCAGCGTTTTCCTGTTCTGCGGAGCCTCAAGCATCGCCTCCACGTCCCTCGCCATTAGGAGGCCGTTGGCCGTGTTGCGCCAGACGTTGTTCCCCCTGGGCTCGTAGGGCTTGGGCTCCATGGCGACGCGCACACCGGGCACGGCGTCCATCGCCTCGGCGAGCCCCTCCTCGAACCGGGTCCACATCCCGTAGAAGTCGTGGCCGAAGGGGTTCTCGTAGCCGTCTATGCCGGGCCAGATCACGGCGAACTCGGCGCCCAGCTCCTTGTTGAGCCTCAGCGCCTCGACGGTCCTGTCGATGGCGTGCCGTCTCACCTCTGGGTCAGGGTTGCTCAGGCTGCCGAACTCGTACAGGCGGTCGTAGAACAGGAACGGGATGACCGTGATTAGCTTGATCCCGGTCTCCTTCTCCAGCGCCTCGTACAGGTGTAGATTCCCCATGTTCACCTCGTTGGGGTAGTGGGCCTCGACGCCGAACCCGGAGTCGATGTACCCCTCGTCGTGCATCCACGCGATCTTGTTCAATGTGTCCTCTATGCTCCCCTTGTCCACGTACGCGTCGTGGAACCTGCTGGCCCCCGGGTAGAAGTACCAGACACCTGCGCTGAACCTGGGCTTCAGAGCCGTACCTTTGAGGTGGCCGAGCGTCTCCTCCCTGCCCCTGACAACCTTTTGAGAACGAAGATCCCTCAAAAAAAGACACTACTCTCAGCGTGTCCCCCGGGTTTAAAGGGTTAACCATGGCCGCCTAGGCTTCGACGAGGTAGAAGTATAGTATGAAAGCCACCGCCCCCATCACGCATAGGACCACGTTCAGCGACGCCCACCCCGCCGTCGACAAAACTACGCCTCCTATGGCGGTGCCTAGCCCGTAGCCTAGGTACGAGAGGGCGGAGTTCAGGGACATCATGCTCCCCCTGTACTCCGGGACCTGCTCAAGCACAACGGTGTTCGCCGCGGAGTATTGGAGGGAGAAGAAGAAGTAGCCGACGACGATCACGGCCGCGCCAAGCCGGAGTGAAAGGTACGGGTAGGCCGCCTGAGACAGGAGCGCCACCCCCAATGCAGTGACGAGGGCCCTCTTCACGCCCATCCTATCCGCGAAGAACCCGCAGAAGAATGAGCCCAGCAGGAACATGAGGGAGGCCGCAGAGAATATCAGCGAGACCTGTCCCTGGGATGCCCCGTGGGCTTCCCTCAGGTACGTGAAGCTGTAGAAGTATATGCTCTGGGTGGAAGCCCCCATCAGGGTCACGGCGCCGAGAGCCGCTAACGCGGACCGCTTGGAGGCTATGACGCGGAACCCTTCGCTGATGCCAACGATCCCCGTCTTGACGGGTGTGGGCGGCAGCCTCCACAGCGTCAACGCCAGGGCGGCCACGGGGGCTGCGGCGGCGTATGCGATGAACGGGAGCCTCCAGCCGCCCGCCGAGGCCAGGTACGCGATCACCGGCGCCCCCAGCGTGTATGAGAGGCCCCCCGAGGCGCCTATCCAGCCCATGACCCTCGCCCTCCCCTCCGGGGGATAGTGCTCACCCACCAGCGACGTCAGCATAGGGAACACGATGTTGGAGGCTACGCCGTTCAGTGAATACAACGCGAACAACAGCCCCAGGCTGGACGCGGCGGCGCTTCCCAGACAGGAAAGGCTCAGCAGCACCAGCCCGGCGGCGAGCAGCCTCCTGCCGCCGTACCTGACGCTCAGCGCCCCCATGGCGAGGGCCGTCACGAAGCCGAGGACGGAGGACAGCGTCCTGATCTGGCTGACCACGCCGACGCTGGTGTCGAAGGTCTCCGCGATCTCGACCAGCAGGATAGACGTCAGTATGGTGCCGGGGTAGATGGCGTAGTTGGACAGCAGGAGAGACGCCAGCGAAGCTGGTCCCCGGCTGTCCCTGTCCTCCACTTTACTCATCCTATGCCTCACCCGATGAAGGAATCGTTGAAGAATTCTCTCAGGGTCCTGCTCAGCCTATCTTGGGTGGACTGTAACCTCTCGTAGACCTTCACGTTTTGCTTCACGGGTTTCAGTCTGCTGGTCTCGTCGATCTCGACCATTTCGTCTGTGATCTCGCTCATGGTCACCCTTTCCCCCTGCCGGAGTCTGTGGGTCCACATGGCCTGGAGGGCGGCGCCGTAGGCAGCCCCCTCCTCCTCTTTAAGGGTCACTGTCTCGGCGTCGAAAACGTCGGCGGCGATCCTTCTCCACGCCCGGTTCCTAGCGCCGCCTCCTGTGAGCCTGATCTCCAGCGGGTCTATGCCCAGCTCCCTCATCCTGTTGAGGCCGT
>CAZQOX010000151.1:0-3832 GCA_964594895.1 uncultured Candidatus Bathyarchaeia archaeon | reverse complement strand
GTCGTTTTAGGTGATATCATGAATTACCGTAAATTTGGGGGGCTTGACTGGGAGGTCTCGGCGCTGGGGTTCGGCGCCATGAGGCTCCCCGTCATCGGGGGCGACACGAGCAACATCGATGAGCCCCAAGCCGTCAAGATGATCAGATACGCCATCGACCACGGCGTAAACTACGTGGACACGGCTTACCCCTACCATCAGGGCGAGTCCGAGAGGCTGGTCGGCAAGGCCCTCAAGGACGGCTACCGTGAGAGGGTAAGGCTCGCCACCAAGATGCCCACGTGGCTCATAAACGAGCGGAGCGACTTCGACAAGTACCTCGACGAGCAGCTCGGGAAGCTCCAGACTGATAGGATCGACTTCTACCTGCTCCACGGGCTGAGGCACGCCAGGTGGCCCACCGTGAGGGACCTTGACGTTTTCAGCTGGGCCGAGGAAAAGATCCGGGAAGGCAGGATAGGGCACCTGGGCTTCAGCTTCCACGACGACGTGGCCCTCTTCAAGGAGATCGTGGACAGCCACGACTGGACGTTCTGCCAGATCCAGCTCAACTACATGGACACCGAGTACCAGGCCGGGCTGGAGGGGCTCCGGTACGCCGCAGAGAAGGGGCTCGCGGTCGTCGTCATGGAGCCGATCAAGGGCGGCAAGCTCGCCGTGACGCCGCCCAAGGACGTTCAGGCGGTGTGGGAAAAGGCGGAGAAGAAAAGGACGCCCGCGGAGTGGGCCCTCCAGTGGGTGTGGAGCCTCCCCGAGGTGAGCGTCGTACTCAGCGGCATGAGCGAGATGAGGCACGTCGAGGAGAACGTGGAATATGCCGGCGGCAGCGGAGTAGGATCACTGACAGCAGATGAACTGAAGCTCATAGAGGAGGCGAAGCTCGCCTACAATAGGCTGGGCTTCGTCGGGTGCACAGCGTGCAGGTACTGCATGCCCTGCCCCCAGGGCGTCGAGATACCGGAGATCCTGGGCATGTACAACGAGTACTACATGAGCGGCCAGAGCGACGAGGTCAAGGAGAGGTACTGGGAGAAGATAGGGCCAGAGGCCCACGCCGACCAGTGCATATCCTGCGGCGTCTGCGAGGAGCAGTGCCCACAGGAGCTGCCCATCAGGAAGTTCATTGGAGAAGCCCGGCGCATCTTCACCAAGCCGGAGTAACCCCCGTCCTTTACGATGTTTTGAATCAGCCCTAATCATCAAGGTACGTCATGCTCAAGAATATCCTTGAGTGAGCACGGAGGCGGTTTTCCTCCTTCCCCTTCTAAAAGATGGTTCCGCCTCCGGGCAGGTAAACCCTTCAGCAAATGTATAAATGGGATTTGCGGATGCGCCCTAGCTAGACATAGACTATATGCTTGATAGCTGTCCCTGATCAGGTAGAAGGGGCTGTATTATTACGATAGAATATCCTAAAAAATTTGGTCAGACGATCTTGGTGGGCCGCCTGCTGTGGACGCTCTCGTCGTACTCTATGGGCTCGCCGACGCTCCACAGGAATATGTGGGCGGTGCCGGTGCCCACCCGTTTGAACCTGCTCTTCAGCCTCTTCACCACGTAGTCGTAGTTGCTGCCCTTGTCCATGCTGTCCAGCCACTTCTGGAAGCTGCCGTGCTCCGCCGCGATCCGCTTGAACTCCTCTGCGTTGCGTATGGTCGCCTCTATCTTCTGCCTGTTCCTGACGATGCCCTCGTCCCCACGTAGCCTAGCCACGTCGTCCGGCCCATACGCGGCCACCTTATTGATGTCGAAATCGGCGAAAGCCTCCCTGAAGTTGGGCCACTTGTTGGCGATCATCCTCCAGTTGAGCCCTCCCTGGAAGATGCACCTGGTCATGTTCTCGAAGTACTCCCTGTCCGTCTTAGGCCTCCTGCCCTCATAGACCCAGCTCGGCATGGTCTCGTCTTCCGGCATGGCATTGACTTCGGTTCATCCCGTAATGAAGGTTTCCTATGTTCTCTCCTTGGTTTCAAATACGTCTGAGTCCCCTTCATCAACGATCATGACGCAGCCTAGGCGGGGGCCTAAAGAGGGCCTATCTGGGCGGAGGACGCAGATACTGTACGTCTCCCTCGGGCTGCTTCTCCTCGTGGTCCTCGGGTTGCTGGCGTTCAGCCCGAACGTCCCCAGGGTCACCTTCGGCGCCCAGACTTTGGTGACCGGAGGCCTCTTCACCCTCATCTGCGCTGTGGGGCTCGTCGCGGCCGTCGCTCCGGGGCGGCTGAGGGGCGTCGGACACGAGGCGAAGCGGAGCCCGGGCGCCGTCGGCCACCACCCGGACTGCCCAGAGTTCAGCGGGCACGTGTTGAGGGTATACGGTAGGGCGCTGTGCGCCGGGTGCACCGGCCTCGCCTTGGGCGCCTTCTTGGCCGTCCTCGGCGGGGTTCTGTGCTTCTTCGGCGGGTTCAGCGTCGGGGGCCCCTCGAAGGTGTTCTACGCCGGCGCCCTGCTGGTCGCCCTAGGCCTCATCCAGCATTTCATCGACATGGGCAGCCCGCTGTTACATCTGGCACTGAACGTCGTCTTCGTTTTCGGCGCGTTCATGTTGACCGCATCCCTTAGAACGTTGGGGGCGAGCTTCTACGTTGACGCTTACCTGCTGGCGTCGATATTGTTCTGGGTGGCGGCGCGCATCAGGGTGTCCCAGGAGGAGCACATCAGGGTGTGCAGCCGCTGCCCTGAGCCCTGCCCAGACGGCTTCAGGTAGCCTTCCGTGAGTAACGTTTCTATAAGATGATTACGATCAGCGTCCTAGGTGACGGTTTTGGTGTACTGCACGAAGTGCGGAACCAGGTACGTTAAAGTCGACTTCGACCCGCAGGCCGAGGCCCATAAGGAGAGGCTCGAAGAGTCTCTGAGGAGGAAGATCGACGAGGTCCAGGCTAGGCTCGATGAGGCCGATAACCCTGCGCTGATGGTCGAGCTCACGGACACCCTGATGAAGGTCATGGAGGCCCTCGACAGGGCGAAGAAGCTAGGCGCCTAGAGCACCGTTATAACCATGACCCCGGCGACGATGACGATGCAACCCGCCATGATCCTTGGCGTTATCCTCTCGACGTCCCTGAGGAAGAGCGCGCTGAGGAGCAGCCCGAACAGGGGGTTGGCCCCGATTATGGCGGAGACGGAGCCCCTCTGGGTGGCTATGAACATGGTTATCCACGCGACGCTGTTGGAGACGCCTGCCGCCGCGAAGTAGGGCAGGGGCCCTCACAACCGACGATCTGAGGCTCATAGACGAGGCGAAGGCGGCCTACAACAGGCTGGCTTCGTGGGATGCACCGCGTGCAGGTACTACATGCCCTGCCCAGACGGCTTCAGATAGCTTTCCGTGAGTAACGTTTCTATAAGAGGATTACGATCAGCGTCCTAGGTGACGGGTTTGGTGTACTGCACAAAGTGCGGAACCGAGAACGAAGAGGACGCAGAGGTATGCAAGAACTGTGGAGCCAGCCTTCATCCCCCGACGTACAGGTCGAGGAGGAGGGACTGGGACTTCGACGAAGACTGCTTCGGCGGCAGAAACAGGACGACTTGGCCCCTGCTCATAGGCGCGTTCCTCATCCTCATGGGCCTCTCGACGCTTCTGAGGGACGTGGTTCCGTGGGCCAGATGGGACACTCTTTGGCCTCTCTTCATCATCGCCATCGGCATCCTCGTCGTCAGTAACGCGATGAGGAGACGCTGACCACCCCTTTTCTTATCCAGTTTCCTGTTGCCTCAGTCTCTCGTAGAGCACCACCGCGGTGGCGACGCTCACGTTGAGTGAGGGAATCGTGCCCATCATGGGTATCCTGATGATGGTGTCGCACTTCTCAAGGAGGGTGGGGTT
>CAZQOX010000150.1:0-3849 GCA_964594895.1 uncultured Candidatus Bathyarchaeia archaeon | reverse complement strand
GCACGCCCAAAAGTGATCAAAGTGCTGAGGCGTATTATTGGACCTTCGGACTACAAAGCCAGAGCGGGAGCATGTACTTGGGCCGATGGCGTTTACTGGCTGCGCATCTTGAGTAAGCGGCCTGACGGGCTGCTGGTGATAGAAAACATGCATGACGCGGGCAAACGGAAGTTGGAAAAGGTCCAAGCCGTGGTCGAGCCTGACTTGGTGTACCCATTTGTCGCGTGGAAGCACATAAGCCGCTTCCGTGCCATACCGACTCATTACATCCTGATGATGCAAGACCCTGAAAAACGGGTTGGGTACGACGAAGGTTGGCTGAAACTAGAACAGCCCTATACCTATGCCTACCTTAAGCAATTCGAAGCCGTCTTGAGACAGCGCAGCGGGTTCAAGAAGTATTTCAACATTAAGAGGGATCCCTTTTACTCAATGTACAACGTTGGAACGTACACTTTCGCGCCGTTCAGAGTGATCTGGAAATCGATGGGGACTTCAATTGAGTCGGCAGTTCTGGAACCTGTTGAGGATGATTTGATCGGAGTAAGGCCGCCGATTCACAAGAATACTGTCATGTTTGTCTCATTCGAGGACAAGCAGGAGGCTCATTTTCTGTGTGCTGTGCTCAATACCAGCATTGTCACGTTCGTGGCGAGAGCATATTCTGTTAAGGGCGGTAAGAGTTTCGGTTCTGCTAACCTGTTGCAATTCATTGCCGTACCCAAGTTCGACGCGGAGAATGCTATCCACACCCGTCTGGCGGCGCTGTCGCAGCAGGCGCACCAGTTGGCGGCGGGGGACGAGGCGGGCTTGGCGGCGGTGGAGGCGCAGGTGGACGAGGCGGCTGCGGAATTGTGGGGCATCACGGACAAGGAGTTGAAGGAGATACGGCGGTCGTTGGAGGAATTGGGATAAAGCTGAAGGGAGGACTGCTCGCAGCTTATCCGCCGCGCCGTTATGTGGCTCTCAGGAGCCCGGAAGCATGATACCACGAGTGATGTATGACCATTGACGGCACATATCTCTGTGAAAAGAAGCGATTGGAGGTTGCGCGAGCCTACCTATCCCACGAGTTGAAGAAGGTTGAACTTGCTGCCATTGAGGAGAAAGCTGGAACAATTGCTAGCCGGACCACGGAGGAGCATGCCACTGTTCTCCGTCGGTTCTTGGCCGAGACGGGGAAGGGCGATCAGCAACGGGATACGTTGCTTCTGAATATGCCGTGCTCGGACCTCTGGACGCTCTTCCACGCCCTCTCCTTCGGCTATTACTGCAAGGAACTTCACAACTGTGTTGGACATCCGTATTTCTCCTGGGGATTGCGGCAAGAGAACCTGGGCCGGTTACTATTTGAAACAAGGGTTGGATTCCTCAAGGGCGCACCAAGTAATGGTGGGCCATTGGCCTATGGTGACGCATTGGACTACGCTCGCTCCCTCGACAAGGCTGAACTCGAGCAGTCTATTGTGAAATATGATAGCGCCAGTAGAGAGGATCGTACGGCGGACCCGATGATTGGAAGGATCCGTCCAGACCAACGAATCCTCGTACATGACGGGAACGGGCGACTTGCCCGCATTTGTGCACGCGTGGCCCTTGGTCTGGATGAGCTATCCCAACAGAAAGGTGTGTCCATCTGGGTTGGTACAGAACGCGCGAGAGATCCCAAAATGTATGCTGTGTATCAAGAGTGTCGTCGTTCGAGTGTCTTCTACATCAACAGGGCTGACTAAGGCTGTGCACTCGGGATTTCCCTCGGCGAATTGACCACACATAACAAGCCGCTGGTGTGTCCTGAAAGCTGTCAACGGCTAGCTGGTGGGAGCCCAGTCGTGGTAAGGGCCGGGCCGCCACGCAGCAGGCGACTAGTGCTTCTGGGTGACCTGAGGTGCTGAAGCGTTGTATCACGCTGAGAAAGGAGTGCAAGACCGCAGCCCGTAAGTAACATGAAGTGAATCCTGCAGCGTCGAAATGTTAGCCCCGCTGAAGTATCGCCAAACTGCGCCAGCCACAAGGCGGGTTCGCTCGGATCCGTTGGACGTACTGGATGTGAGATTCATGAAGCAGCAATCAACTATGGAGGAATATGGCTAATGCTAACGCTGAATGATCAAGAAAGGGAAATCTTTAGAGTAACAAACGAGATTAGCAATCTTGAGACAACCAGATATTCTTCTAGGCTTTACATTGAAAGGCTAGCAGACAGATATAAAGAGCGTGGCGATAGGTCTATCAACTTATATCGTGATACATATGCGGTAAACAAATCGGTCCGTGGAGAACTAGCTGATAATGCATTCAGAGACTACGAAAAAGCGATCGATCTCTTTAAGAACATAGGCAATGATATGAAGAGGATCTATTCCACCATGGCACTTGGCAATGCTTGTAAAGAGAGATTTTTGCCAAACATGGCAAAAAACACGTTTGATGAATTGGAAAAAGCGGCACGCGATAGATATGAAGAATGTGTTGATTTCTATTTCCAAGATATGGACAAACATGCTCAACAGTATTATTTCATAATGCTTGAGCAGATTAACCTGACCGTCAGAAAAAATGTTTGGAGCAAAGGGCTCCTTCCCAAGAGAGTAGTTGTATTCCATTCATTGAAATCTCCAGAAAGTCACATATGTCTCGAAGGTATTTGCTATTTCGCATTTAGAAGCAACTGTGAGATTTGGGAATATAGGTTTGGCAAAGTCAAAACCTTCGACGAAGAAAAGAAATTCATAAAGGACAGGTTATATGAAGCCAGTGCGATTGTCTTTCTCGCTTCGGAAGATTACAATCAAAAGAGCCAGATTGTTAAATTCGAAGTCGACACTGCAATTGCGATGAAAGCGGTAAATGATCCTATTCTAGTATTGGCAGTTGATTTAGGCAACCATGAACTCTTAAGCAGAATAGGATCAATCAGTAGGATTTTTCCAGCAGAAGATTTGGAAACAATTTTCATTCAAAATTGCGATGAAATACAGGACGTCTATCATTGCCGTCACTTTCGATGTTCCAAGTAAGTGTCTAACCACCGCATGGTGTGTCCCGAAAGCCGTCAACGGCTAGCTGGTGGGAGCCCAGTCGTGGTAAGGGCCGGGCCGTCACGTAGCAGGTAACCAGTGCAGTCGGGGGACTGATTGTGCTGAAGCGTGGTATCCCCTCGAGAAAAGGGCTGCAAGACCGCAGCCCGTATCATGAAGTGAACCTTGCAGTGTCGGAATGCTAGCCCCTGGATTCCAACGAGATGCGACAGCAGCGGCGGGGCTGTGGGGCATCACCGACAGGGAGTTGAAGGAGATACGGCGGTCGTTGGACGAGTTGGGGTAGGGTTTGAACCACTGAGGCACTGAGACGGTTGAAGACACTGAGGGCTTCAGTGCATTCAGTGTCCCCAGCGGCTCAGTGATTCTGGGGCTGGTGATGATGTGAACAAACAATAACTCGAAGACAGGAGGTCCAGGAGAATCATGGCCAACATTGAGGTGCAGAGAACGGATCACGACGATAGCTACGAGTTCCAGGTGACTGTGAAGGAAGGGAAGGGGGAGAGTCGCCACCGGGTGACACTCCGCAAAGCCGACTATCAACAGTTGGCCGCGGGCAAAGCGAGCCCTGATAGCCTGGTGACGGAATCGTTTCGATTCCTCTTGGAACGCGAACCCAAGGAGTCAATCCTACACTCATTCGATCTCATGGTGATCGGCCGCTATTTTCCGGAATACAGGCGTGAGATCGTGAAGCGCCTGTGATCGGGGAGGCGGACGTCGAAACAACAGTCAGCATCGAGTACGACAACGACTAAATAAAGGGGTAAAACAGATTATGAAAAGAGTAAGCTTGCTGGCATCC
>CAZQOX010000149.1:0-3915 GCA_964594895.1 uncultured Candidatus Bathyarchaeia archaeon | reverse complement strand
TGTTCTGTGAAGAGTTTAGCGACGAGGCTAACAGGGTGGTGAGGGCGTTCATGGTTTACCTCGACAGCGTCCCCCTTGGGCTCGTGGTGTTCACGCTGGCGTTCTATGGTCCTGTGTATCTCACGCTGTGTTCCTTATCGAACATGGACTGGAGCAGGGTGAAAGAAGTAGACTTTTTTAACTCCCTGTCTGAACGCATGCGCCCCGTCTATGACGTCCTCCTCGGGTTAGGAGTGGCGGCTAGACACTTCGACGGGGGCATGAGCTGGATGTATCCGTTGGCGAGCGGTCTCTGGCTTCCCGTCGGCTTCGTCTTCTATCTCACGTTGGTGCATTTCGGCACCATGTGGATCGAGCTGGGGCGATGAGCGTTAACTCCCGTGGAGCCTCCTCCAGATGTAATACAGCAGCCCTATCACCGCCAAGACGGCAACCGTGTACACTGAGAGGGGCGCCGTCCACTCGTTTATGGGGCTGTCCTTCGGTGAGGCGTGGATCTTTACCGTCTCGCTCTGGGTCTCGTCTAGCAGGGGTTTCTCTATTTCGCGTTCCACGTACCCTTCTTTACTGACGGTGAGGGTGTAACTCCCCTCCTCCATGCCCGTGAAAGAAGCCGAGCCTCCCTCGTCCGTCGCCGTGGATGCAGACTGCTCCCCACCGTACCGAGTCAATGTGACCGTCGCCTCGGCTACTGGTTGATCCTCCGTGTCGATCACCGATACATCCAGCTCGCACATCATGGGCTTGAAACGGATCTCGTCCTCATAGTCACAGTTCTCTATGTTAGCCCTCCCATCATCGAGGTAGTAGATGAACCTCAGCGTCGAGTCCGATACGTTTACCACGGAGTCGTCGTAGAGGAGTATCTCTACCATCTTGCAGTCGTCCACGTCTCCGATGGATCCGTCGATGAGGAACAGGTAGCAGAGCTGGGAGTGGGTGACGTTCGCCACGGTCTCGTTGAGGCAGTGGAGCGCCCAGAGGTACGAGCCGCTGATCCTTATCTGGCTCCTGTTCTCGCATATCACGTGGGTCCTCCTGAGCTCCGAGTCGACCATCGTCAGGCTCGAGTTCCTCACCCGGAGATAGAACATGTTGTCCAGGGCGACTACGCTGGAGTTGTGGAGCTCAAGCGACGCGCCCTCCTCCAGGAGGATGCCGTGCTCGTAGTACCCTGTGTGGTTGAATATTATATTCGAGTCTTCGATGACGAGGGTGCCTCCCTTCTTCACGATTATGTCCCCGGGAGGCTCCAAGGTTTCTCCTCGCATCGTGTGTTTCCCTACCTCTATGACTATGTCCAGGGCTGGGCTCGGGTCCCCCGGGACCTTTCCCCCGGTTGACGTCGAGAAGGCGGCGGTCATTGTGAATATTATTGAGGCTAGGAACAGGTAGAGGGCAACCTTGACGTTCCATCCGGGTGTCCTTTTCATGTGGCTGTGTCTCCGGTTAAGCAGGTAGCTGTTAAAGTTTATTTTATCTGTCTGATGTTTATAATGATTCTTTAAATATCCATGTCTTTTTCAATAGTTTAGATGGGTGCGTTTACACGAAGAGTAACCTTCCTTCGCTGGCGCCTTTGATGCTCGTGGTCCTGTGTCTAGGGATAAGTCAGGTCGCGTCTATTTTTGGTTCAGAAGGCTCGATGACGCTCCAGGATACGACCGTCATCGACGAGGACGCCACCATCGCCGGCGACCTCGTCCTCGACGGTAGCAGGTCTTTGAGGGTCGAGAACTGCAGCTTAGACGTCGAGGGCAGGGTCTCAGTCTCAGGGGGTTCACGTCTCTTGCTCAGAAACGCGAAGATTAGGCTGATAGAGTCGGGGCAGGCTGATTCAGGGGTTTCTGGGTACTGGTTCGATGTCCGGGGTAACTCGACCCTGGAGGCGGTGAACGTGACCATAGAGACCGCTTCCTTCCACAGCTTCATGATAAGAGTCTCCGACGCGGCGTCGATGAGGTTCCGGGACGTCTACTCCATGGAGTGGTATGGGCTCACCTGCGAAGGGGGCTCAAGCGTCTCAGTCGAGGACTCGACCTGCTGGTCCATGTTTCACATGGGCGGCTCCAGCGCCCTCGAGGTCTCGGATTCAAGGATTTTCGGCGTGAACGTCACCGACGCCGCCGAGGCGTGCCTCGAGGGCGTCTACGCCACCTCCGCCTCCGCGTCAGGCAGTGGCTCCCTCATCATCCGGAACTCGACGATAGGCTCTGACACGAGGGGGCTGGAACTCCGTTTCGAGGAGGGCACGGGGCTCACCATGGCGGGCTTCCCGGCGTCGACGACCGGCATAGGTTACTGGCACTGTGACCGCTGGTCCCTGCAGGGAGACAACGACGTCGCTTCCTCGGGTCTTAACGTCACTCTTATCCGGGTCTACTTCAGGCATGTACGGTTCAACGTGGATGAGGGCGCCGATGTGAGGGTGATCAACCTAGACGCCCCGGTGGAGATCACCTGCAGAGACGACTTCCTGGAGGTGGCTGACTCCTCCATCGAGGGCATCGGTCTGGAGCGTGGATGCGCCTTGTCCGCCGAGTCTGTCGGCTTATCGTGGTTGGAGGCGTCGATGGACTCGTCTGCGACGTTTAGAGGGTCGGAGGTTCAGAGGTCGGAGTCCCATAATAATAGTGTCGTCTCGTATTCGTCGTCCGTGGTGGGCTCGCTGAGCGGCGGTGAGGGGGCGGTCATCATCTTATGTAACTCGTCGCTCCCCGAACAGTTGCGCGTCGACGGCGACTCGGTCATAATCCACTCTCCGCACACCACATCAGCCACCCTGCTGGGCTACGACGTGGATGAAGGCGTGTTGATGCTGGGGTTTGAGCCGGCTCCCGTGGACGGCGCCGAGTTGACCGTCGTGCTGAACAGGGACCGGGTCATTCAGATAAGGGACTTGAAAATACTGCTCGACGGCGAGTCAGTCAGCTACGAGGTGCTCGACGAGAAGGACCTGAGCTACGTCTCGTTCCAGCTGTCCCCGGGAGTCAGCCGTCTCTCTGTCGTCCTCGGGGCTTCTCATCCGGAGCGGGTTCCTTTCCTCCAGACGCTGCTGGGTCAGCGCCTGGTTACAATATTATTGATAACGCTGTTAGCGATGTTCGTGCTGTTGACTTGGAGGTGAGACGCTGAACACGTATCGCCGTAGACATGAGCTGATCTTCTTAGCGGTTCTCGTATCCGCCGCAGCCTTCCTGGCTCCGGCGGCGAGGGGCTGCACCACCGTTCTCGCGGCGGGGAACGCCACCGCGGACGGCTCCATGATAGTCGCGAAGAACCGGGACCTCTCCGAGTACGAGGTGCAGTGGCTGTACAGGGCTCCCTCTATGCGCTATGCCCCCGGAGCCACCGTGAGTCTGCAGTACATCGAGATCCCTCAGGCGGAGACGACGTATGGCTGGGTGGGCTCGAAGTCCTACGACAAGAAGTGGGGCGTGGGGATGGGGATCAACGAGTGGGGGGTCGTGGTAGCGGACAACGACGCCCCCACCAGGGAGCCCCTCATGGGCGAGTCGGGGCTCCACGACAACGACGTCTGCCGCCTCGTCCTGGAGCGCTCCAGGACGGCTTACGAGGGGGTTCAGCTCGTTGGCCACCTGATCGAGGCTTATGGTCACTCGTATGTCGGGCAGATCTACTGGATAGTCGACCCGGGGGAGGCGTGGATCGTCGAGTGCGCGGGGCGCCACTGGGCAGCCGTCAGGGTGATGGACGGCGTCGCCGTGAGGGCGAACCAGTTCCAGATAACGACCAGCTGGGACGAGGGGAGCGACGACCTCGTCGAGTACGCGGTGGACCAGGGCTGGTGCAAATCGGCTGACGACTTCAACTTCGCTGAGTGCTACTCCAGTGACGGATACCCGTACGGGAGCTCCCAGACCCGGGTGGAGCGGGGGCTGGACCTCCTGGGCA
>CAZQOX010000148.1:0-3949 GCA_964594895.1 uncultured Candidatus Bathyarchaeia archaeon | reverse complement strand
GTCACATACGGCATCGAGTCCTCGGATAAGCCTCGGCCCGAGATAAGCCTCTCCGGCGCTGGTGGATTCGACGCGATCCCACGCGAGCTCGTCAGCAACTACACCGACTCGACGGAGACCTTCATGAGCGACGACCCGCGTGTGTCCCAGATAGCCCATGAGATGGCTGACGCTGATTCCACCGTACTGGGCGCCGTCGTAGACATGATCGACTGGCTCGGCGCGAACACCGAGTACTGTAACTTCGAGGTGCCGAGGTACCCCAACGACACCGCCGCGGATGGGCTGGGTGACTGCGACGACCAGTCCATTCTACTGATATCGATGTGCCGCAGCCTCGGGATACCCGCCTATCTCCAGGTAGGCATAGTCATACACCCCAGCATCGTAGACTCCGAATCGTCGTGGGAAGGCCACCTCAACGACAGCAGGGACGGGCTCGGGTGGCACGCCTGGGCAATGATCTACGTGCCGCCGTGGGGGTGGCTCCCCGTGGACCTGACTCTGGTGCAGGAGGACGGTGGCCTAGACGTCATAACAGGCGCCCCGGAGTACGAGTCGCACATTATAACCTGCTTCGACGTCAACAGGCAGGCCTACATCGGCGAATCACTGGGCACCAGGACGAGGATCATCGAGAGCGATCTGTACGTCGAGACAACCGATGAAGTGGAGAGAATAGACTTCAGCGCACTCGGGGGAGAAATATACCTAGTAATAGGGCTAGGCATAGCTGTGACTGTGGCCATCGTGCTGATGTTCTTCTCCGAGAGACGGAGCCAAGCCCCAGCCATAACGCCATCGGCTCTCTCAGCATCGTATGGTAGAGGTTCTTCTGTGCCTTCGCTGGAGGTGATGCAGAAAAAAGAGGCATCCAGCATACACTATAGCACTGTCTTGAGGGCGACGGGGTCGCTGGGAGGGACACATCTCCTGAGCCTCCTGAAGGCGCGGAGCTCCTCGTCTCGACCCATCCTGGAGGCTTCTATTCCCTGCCTCAGCACCTGAACCGCGTCATCCATTGCCCTCCGCTCGACGGGGAAAGGGACGCCGTCCTTGCCGCCGAACGCGAAGTTGAACCTGACCGGGTCGCGCCAGCTGGCGCCGTCCCCGTAGACGAGCTCCGCCACCAGGGCGAGGCCCCTCACCGTGCCGGGCCCGACTCCCCGCATGGAGACGAGCTCCTCGTAGCTGCGGGGCTGGAAGTTGTACGCGGCTCTCACCGCGTCCCAGTTGACCGACCGGGGCATCACGAGGCACTTGTGGCCCGTCCATCCGTCGAGCCTCGACTGGCCGTCACGTAGAGGCTTGACCAGCGTCCTCCTGAGCTTGTCTGGGTTCTCCCTGGCTATGTCGACGCAGGTTCTCTGGTTCTCGGCGCTCTCCCTGCTGGTCATGTCGAGCGCCTCGTCTAGGCGGGTCTCGCAGAGTATGGCCCCCTGGGGCTCAACGATGAAGCCTCTGTGGTCGAGGCCCCAGTGGTACCGCCTCGCGTTGGCCAGCTCCTCGTTTATGCCTTGCTGGACGACGATCCAGTCACCGTCCTCGGTGAACATGAGGCAGTGGTGGTAGAGCGTGTACCCGTCCTGGACGAGGCTGTTGTCGACCTTGGCGGCCATCCTGCTGGCGTACACGAGATTGTCCACCTTCCAGCCGCTGAGGCCGAACACCTGCCCCATCCCGCGTATCTCCTGAGGCGTCCTGAGGCTGGTCCTGCCCTTGCCGCCGCACACCGTGACGCCCATGTCATCCCTGTCCATGGCCTCCTTGAGGGCGCCGCAGGTCACGGTGGTGGTGCCGCTGCTGTGCCAGTCGTAGCCCAGGACGCAGCTCAGGCTCTGGAAGAACCAGGGGTCGCTCAACCGCTCCAGGAGTCCCCTGCGTCCGTACTCGTCTGTCGTTATGTCCACGATACACTCCGCCAACTGCACCATGCGGCTGAACAGCCACCTAGGCGCCTTCCCTCCGTGAAGAGGCAGCACGGCGGAGCCCGTGTATCCCATGTGAACCGCGGAGCCGTGTAGGGTTAAAACCGTTATCCACCGCTTTCAAGGTGGGACGCGAATGAAAGTGCTAAAAGCATAGGCGTCACTGGGTTCACCCATGGAAGCACCAACCCTCAAGGACGTCATACTGGCGCGGAACAGGATAAGGCCCTATCTCCTAAAGACGCCGTTCCACACCTACCCGACCCTGAACGAGTACCTGGGCTGCGAGGCATACGTCAAGCACGAGGACCACAACCCCACGGGGGCATTCAAGATCAGGGGAGGGATCAACCTCATAAGCCAGCTCCCGGAGCAGGACAGGGAGCGGGGAGTCATCACGGCGAGCACCGGCAACCACGGCCAGAGCATCGCCCTCGCCAGCAAGATATTCGGCGTCAAGGCCGTCGTGTGCGTCCAGGACGGCGCCAACCCCACCAAGGTCGCGGGCATACGGAGCTACGGCGCAGAGATCGTCGAGCACGGCAGGGACTTCGACGACGCCAGGCTGAACGCCGAGCGCCTCGCCGAGGAGCACGGCTACAGGTACATCCACAGCGGAAACGAGCCGCTCCTGATAGCCGGCGTGGGCACCATGGCTCTTGAGATGATCGAGGACCAACCCGACCTAGACTACGTGTTCAGCCCAGTCGGGGCGGGCACCAACTGCGCAGGCGTCGGCCTCGTATACAAGGCGTTATGCCCCGAGACAAAGGTGGTCGCCGTCCAGGCCGAGAACGCGCCCAGCGTCTACAGGAGCTGGAAGAGCGGGAGACTGGAGTCAACAGACTCCGCGAAGACCATAGCGGACGGTCTCGCGACTAGGCAGGCGTTCGAGCTGCCGACCAGGATGCTGAGAAACCTCGTGGACGACTTCATACTCGTCTCGGAGGACGAGATAAAGCAGGCCATAAAGACGTACGTGGAGAGGGCTCACACCGTCGCCGAGGGCGCAGGAGCCGCTCCTCTGGCTGCCGCCACGAAGATCAGGGATCAGTTGAAGGGTGAGAAGGTGGGGCTGATACTCAGCGGCGGCAACATGACGTACGAGAACCTGATGAAGTGCCTAACCTAGCCTATCAGGCGTCCGTAGCGGTCCACTTCCTGTCTTCGGACCCTGGTGCTGCTTATGGGCTTCCCGTCATCGGCCAGCACCATGGTGATGACGAACATGAGCAGAGGCCTCAACCCCCGATCGACCCTCATCTGGTTTATTACCTCGGCGGTGGGCTCCGTCTCCTCGCTTACTATGATGGCTTCGATAATGTCGCTGTCTACGGTGGGGCCGAAAGGGTCGTTGAGGGGAACGATCTCGGCCCGCTCATAGTACCCCCTCTCCCTGAGGAAATTCACGACGTCTCGGCGCCTCTTCTCGTAACAGTCTATCTCGTGCTCCTTCTTCAGCGTGGCCGCGAACTCGTCCGTGGTGACCCCCACTATGGCTCGTTCGCCGACGTTGAAGGTCTCCTCGAGGAGGAACCAGTGGCCCTTGTGCATCACGTCGAAGGTCCCGCCGACGGACACCAGCTTGAGCCTGTTCTCAGCCAAGAAGAGAGCACCTAAACGCAGTATGGAATGGACCCACACAATTAAGCTTTTTCACTTCGCTGAAGGCGAAAAAATGTTGGTCAGTCTGCGACGAAGCAGGTCATGGTGGTGTTTATTCCCTCGACTTGTCTGATGTTTTCTATGATTATGTCGTGCAGCACGGTGGTGTTCTCGCCTTCGATCATCACGTAGGCGTCGTACGGCCCGTAGAGGAAGTGCGCCTCAACCACCCCATCTATCTTCGCCAGCCTCTCAAGCACATCCGTGCCCATCCCCGGCTCAAGGGTTAACAAAACCAATGCCTTATCCATGGACAACCATTAACCCCTGGGGCGTTCCTCAATATAAACAGTCTAGGGCTCCGCGAAACCGTTATATCCTCTGATTGGTTCAATGAACCGAAAACGAGGTAGATC
>CAZQOX010000147.1:0-3954 GCA_964594895.1 uncultured Candidatus Bathyarchaeia archaeon | reverse complement strand
TAAGTTGATTTTAATATCTCTCCACCCCAAATTTGCCTATCTGAGCCGTATCCTGCGCCATCCAGAGCGATCCCCAGTATCTCTTCGTCCCTAGAGACTTTGTTCTCAGCCATGACGGAGACTATGTGGGCGTGATGGTGCTGTGACTTCACCAGCGTCACACCCGTCTCACGTGATATCACTTCGGCCATCTGTGACGTCATATACCCCGGGTGGAGGTCACACCCAATAACATCCGGGTCACACGTGATATTAAGCAAGTCACGCATGGTATGGATGGCCTCCTCCTCAAACCTCAGGCCCTCAAGCGTGTCTATGTCCCCAAGGTACTGCGTCATGAAGACCTTGCCGTTGGTGGCCACGGCAGCCGCGTTCCTAAGCTCCGCGCCCACGGATAACCCTGCTCCCTTCTTCAGCGGAACGTCGATGGGGTCGGGGACGTAGCCCCTGGACCTTCTCGTGAAAGAAGTTCTCCCGTCGATCCTCCTAAGGACAGAGTCGTCGCTACGGTTCACGATCTCCCTGTTGTGGAGCAGATAATAGTCGGCTATTCCGCCGAGCTCGTCAAACGCAGCACTGTTTGAGATGGCCATTGGCAGACCCTTCTTGTTGCCGCTGGTCATTATCAGCGCAGGCTCGCTGACTCTATTGAATAGCATCACCTGGATGCCCGTGTAGGGAAGCATCACGCCCACCGTTTCCAGCCCCGGGGCGACGAGCTCAGAGATGACTCTATGCCTCTTCCTCAACAGCACGATTGGCTTTCTCCAAGACTGGATCACTCTAGCCTCGTCGTCGTCTATCTCGGCATAGGTTTTCACGGAGCCTAGATCAGGGGACATCAAGGCGAGGGGCTGGTAGGGCCTGTTCTTCCTCCTCCTGAACTCCTCGATGACGTCGTCTCTGGTAGCCAGAGAGACGAGATGTATGCCGCCGATGCCCTTCAAGGCGACGATGCTGCCATCCATCAGATACTCGGCGACCTCCATGAACATGTCATCGGCCTCCACCGGCTCTCCTTTGGCGTCGTAGAGGCTCATCTCCGGCCCGCAGACGCTGCACGTGATGCCCTGGGCGTCGAAACGCCTGTCCATGGGGTCGTAATAGTCATTCCTACAGTGTTCGCACATGGGGAACTCATGCATGTGGGTACGCTCACGGTCGTAGGGGAGGGCCCTCACCGACGTGAAACGGGGGCCACACCAGGCGCACGCCGTGAAGGGATACTCGTACCACCGGTTCCCCGGGGTAGCCATATCCCTCAGGCACTGGGGGCATATGCCTATGTCTGGCGGGTAGATGCCCGACGCGACCCTGCCCCTATTCTGGCTCCTGTCGATGACGAACTCGGTGAACCTGCCACGGTACGGCCTGCACTCATGAACTATTTCCTCGATCTCGGAGACCTCGGGGGCCTCCTCCCTGACGTCGCGAAGGAACTGAGCTACCTGATCCTTCTCTCCCTCCACGACTATCTCGACTCCGGCGTCCCCCAGGTTGATGACGTACCCGACGAGACCATTCCTCACCGCCATACGGTAGACGAAGGGCCTGAAGCCTACCCCCTGAACCCTTCCCGTGATGCCGATCCTCGCCTCGACCCCTTCGCCGGAACTCAAAGCATTCAGGTCTTAGATGTGCTGCGTCATTTAAACTCTAGGCCTGTAAACATGTGCAACCCGTTAAACAATCCAATCTATTTTGAATTGTTTACATCTTATCAAATTATCCGCGTATCCGAAACCGTAAAAAAGGGAGACCGTGAGCACAATACAGGGGAGATCATTGGAGCTAGTGTTTACCACCGTCGCGTTGTTCATGGTGATCTTGGCCGCTAGCTACATCTTCCACCAGCGCATAAGGATGGCTCAAACCGAGTACGAGGAGAGCAAGTCCACCGTCAAGAACATAACCTCGGGGTTCACACGCCAGGTCAAGAAGATGGAGACGGGCCTCGACAGGATCGAGCGCGAGGCCAGCGAGGCCAGGTACACGGCCAACGAGGCCCTGAAGGCTACACAGGGAGGCAACGACGCCGCCCTCAAGGGACTGGAGATGGTGAAGGAGCTCTCAACTCGAGTGGACACCATCGAGAACTCCATACAGGAGATGAAGACCGACATCACCAAGCTCGCCATCCAGCCACGCCCGGCGCCCTTGGCCACGCGGGTCGACGCGCCCATCCCGGTTCAGGGCGAGGACGTGTTCCAGCAGCTCACGGAGACCGAGATGGAGGTCCTTGAGATGATAGTGGATCTGGGCGAGGGCACCGTCCCCGAGATACGGGAGAAGATCGACAGGACGAGGGAGCACACAGCCCGGCTCCTGAAGAAGCTCTACGACAGGGGGTTCATAGACAGGAACACCTCCGGGATGCCCTACAGGTACAGCATCCGCAAGGAGATAAGAGACATCATCCTGGAGCGGAAGGAGCAGGCCCCAATCGGCCTCTAGTTGGGTTCAAATACCCTCAGCGCCATAATGGGTTCTATGGAAGACACGACATGGCAGAAGGCTCCGTGCCTCGAGCCTGTGCCCGGAGTAAAGATAAGCATCATAGGGAACGGCCACAACGCCTCCCTCTGCTACATAGTCATCCAGCCCGGCGCCGTCGTCGACTGGCACAGCCACCCCCACGAGCAGATGGGCACCCTCCTATCAGGGAAGGGAGAGCTAAGTTCAGGCGGCAGAACGGTCAAAGCCACCCCGGGCGCGGCCTGGCGAGTCCCCCCCAACGAGGAGCATAGGTTCGAGACCACCGGCGACGAGCCCGCCGTGATAATCGAGGCCTTCAGCCCGCCGCGAGTCGACTATGTGTTAGCAGCCAAGTAAACGATCCGCCGTGACACAGGAACTCCTGCCCATCCTCAGCAGGGTGGTAGAGAGAGGGTACCAGATCACACCAGACGCGTTCACCCACCTCCAAGCCATACCCTTTGAGCAGGTGAAGGACGTCGTGGAGAGAGCCCTGCAGGTAGCTGAGGGCAGGCCAGAGCTTTTCGTCATAGACCAGGAGTTCTTGCTGAGCCTCTCCAAGACGCCGGAGCCGAGGCAGGTGGCGCGGGACACCCGACCGCCTCTGGCGGCGAGAATAGCGTCCATGCTGGAGGTGACGCCCGTGGATGAGCCGTCGCCGGAGGGAGACGTGAACGGCTTCATAGACTTGTTCAACAGCAGGTTCGCCCAGCTCGAGTTCATACTCAAGAGGCGAGTCGACGTCCGCGACGCCATCCCCCTGAGTCAGGCGGTGAAGCTCCCCGTCAAGTCCAAGTTCAAGACTATAGGCCTCGTCAGCGGGAAACGCGCCAGAAGCAACAGGCTGTTCTTGGAACTTGAGTCCCCGGAGACATCCATCACCGTCATGGTGTCGGGCGCCGAGGCCGTCGAGAAAGGCATGGAGATCCTGGAAGACCAGGTGATATGCATAGACGGCCTCAAGTACAGGGACGACCTCCTCATCGCCAACGACCTCATCTGGCCGGACGTCCCCATACGCGACCTCAGTAGGGCCGACGAGCCTGTCTGCGCCGTGATCATAGGCGACGTACACGTTGGGAGCAAATACTTCAGGGAAGACCTCTTCGAGAGGTTCATCAGATGGATGAACATGGATCTGGGGCCTCAGGCTTCCAGGGAGCTCGCCTCAAGGGTCAAATACGTGGTCATAGCGGGCGACCTCGTTGACGGCATAGGGATCTACCCTGAGCAGCTGGACGAGCTCACCCTCACTACCCAGGAAGCCCAGTACGAGGAGGCTGCGAGGCTGCTGGCACAGCTGCCGGAGCACGTCGAGATGGTCATAATACCCGGGAACCATGACGCCGTCAGGAGGAGCCTACCCCAGCCCCCGATCCCTGAGAGCTACGCCCCGAGCCTCTACAAGGACGAGCGGGTTCATCTGCTTCCGAACCCCTCCACCATAAGCCTCCACGGCGTGAAGATGCTGCTGGCCCA
>CAZQOX010000146.1:0-4021 GCA_964594895.1 uncultured Candidatus Bathyarchaeia archaeon | reverse complement strand
CGCCTTGACCTCGCCAAGGATCAGGTTCCTCTCCACCTTCCCAGTGTAGACGCCTCCCTCTTTCTCGAATATGGTCCCGTACTCGCCTTGGAACCCCAGGTCGTGTAGACGCCTGATCGCCTCGATGGGCGAACCGGACAACGCGATGACTATATCCACGGTCGCCCTCATCGCATCGACAAGCATCCGGCTATACCCGAGCAGGGTCTTGGGGACGTAACTCTTCATGAAGGCCATTGCGTGTGATTCGACAAGCTCCACCTCCACCCCCCTTAGCGACTCGGCGAAGAGGGCGGGCACTCTCTCTGCCGTCTCCCTGTACGAGAGCTCTCCCCGTATGTTCCGGTCTGAGATATTGGTGATCTCACCTGTGTATCTTCCGTCGACGACCTTGTGTTTGGCGAGATATTCGTGGAAGCTCCGTATGATGAAGCCCTTGAGGAGGGTTCCATCGATGTCGAAGAGGGCGCAGCTACGCATACAATGATCCCCGTCTCTTCTGCTTTGAACCTGTTGATAGGTTTTTATTGGCGTCGGCGGGGTTTGGTTTATGGCTGAACGCTGGGAGGCCCGGCTGCCCTTCTTCTACGGCTGGGTGGTCTTCGTGTTGACGTTCCTCATCTACATGTTCATGTACGGGCTCAGATACAGCGTCGGCATATTCTTCACGCCCATACAACAGGAGTTCGGGTGGAGCACAGCGGCGACGGCGAGCGGCGTCACCATCTTCTTCTGGGTCTACGCGTTGAGCGCCCCCTTCGTGGGCAACCTAGCCGACCGCATAGGCGTCAGGAAGACGGTCCTACTCGGGGGGCTGCTCCTCGGGGGAGGCGGAGCCATGGTCTCGTTCATCACGGAGCTCTGGCAGCTCTATATAGCCTGGGGGGTGATCGCGGCCATGGGCTCCGCCGCCCTCTACGTGGTCCCCACGATGGCGTTGAGTAAGTTCTTCAACCGAAAGCGCGGGGTGACGGTGGGCTGGAGCAGCGTCGGGGTCAGCGCAGGCCAAGCCGTGCTGATCCCCCTCGTCGCGTCCTTCATCCCGATACATGGCTGGAGGATATCCATCAGGGCGCTCGGGCTCGTCGTAATGATCGTCACCGCCGTCATCGGGTACCTGTTTCTACGTGAAGACCCGGAGAGCCTCGGGCTTCACCCAGACGGCGACGACGCGCCCATCATGGGTGACAGGGAGAACGGAAACCGGGGGGAGGTCGACTGGGCGCCAAGGGAGGCTGTAGCCACCACAAGCTTCAGGCTGACGGCGGTCTCCTACTTCTTCGCCGTAGGCGGCATCATATCGATACTGACGTTCGTGGTGCCCCACATGATCAAGATAGGGATACCGCCGCTGCAGGCGAGCGCAGCCTTCGGCGTCATAGGCCTCATGAGCGCCGCCGGCAGCTTCGTGTTCGGCGTCGTCTCCGACAGGTACGGCAGGAAGATCACCATACTGCTCACCACGGGCGGCATGACCGTCGCGTTCCTCGTGGCCACACTGATCCCGGCGAACATCACCCTGCTCTACGCGTGGGCGGTCCTCTACGGCGTATCCTACGGCGGGGCCCCGGAGCAGTACGCCGCCATAACCACGGACTACTTCGGCAGAAGGTACAACACGACGCTGTTCGGCCTCATGACCCTCGCCGGGGGCCTGGGTGGAGGCCTCTTCCCCTTGATAGGGGGATGGCTGGTGGACTTGACGGGCAGCTACTCCGTCACCCTGCTCTTCCTAGGCGTCACGATGGCTCTGGCGACCCTCACCACGTACTTGGCGAAGCCGCCGGGGGAGATTAACCCTCCAGCTCCCTGAGCATCTTCTCCAGCTTGTCTGGGTCGGCTCCATGCCTCTCGGCGACCTCTTTGATCCTGCTGTAGGGGATGTCGATGGGCCTCACGGTGAACGGCTGGTTCGGCTCCCCCCTCACGTCGAGGCGGAGCACGTCCCAGCGGGCGTAGTGGCCGAGGGCGTCCACGTAGGCCTTTGCGTGTCGTCGGTCGTCCTGATCCAGCTCGGCGTAGAGGATGGTCTCCTCGTTGAAGACAGGCTCCACAAGGTAGACGCCGGCAGGGTTTAGGATGCTCGAGCCCCCGGAGGCGATGTTGAAGTCCTTGGTGTCGTCGGGCATCTCGTCGTCTGGGATGTACTGGCAGGCGCTAAGCACGAAGCTCTGGGTCTCCATGGCGTACTCCTTGCAAGCGTACTCGATGTCGCAGAGGTGCCAGTCGTCGCCCTCCCGGTACCGCCGCTTCTTACCGGGATGCCAGTCCATGACCCAGTAACCGTCCCAGAGGGCGCAGTGTATCTCCTCGCCCAGGTACGCCATCGCCGCCTTCAGAAGCGTCATGTGGTGCTCGTAGCAGACTAGGCCGCCAACCGTGCCTACGCCTGTCTTGAATACCTTGATGTCGCGGCTGTCACCCATGCCCCAGACGGTGCGCTCCCCGTGGGGGGGCATCAGCTTCCTGTGGCGGCCTAGGAGGGTGCCATCCGCGTCTATGAAGAGGACCGCGTTGTAGAGGGTGTTGCTGCCCGGGATGTCGCTCATCTCGGTGCAGCCGACGACGGCCACGATCTCGTTGTCCCTGGCCGCCTGGCAAAGTGCCTCGGTGGCGGGGCCTGGGACACTGACCGCGTTCTTCATGTACTCGACCTGGTTAGCACTCCACCTGCTGATGGGGTTGGCGCCCCTCCAGTAAGGGTACCCAGGAATGTGGGTCTCGCTGAACACTATGATCCGGGCCTTCTCGTGGGCGGCCTCCTCCATGGCCTTGACGGTTTTCTCGACGGTGGCCTCCTTGTCCATGAAGACGGGGCTCACCTGCGCTACCGCAGCCTTGAGCTTCTCCTGCATGGGTATGGTTTGGCTACCCGGTGTTTAAAACATTGATTGTCGTTGATTTACAGGTGTTCATATGGAAATCTTCAGATAAATGAAGAAAAAAATGGGTGGGGAGAATTACCTCTCCGCTTTTTTCTCCTTATGTTTCTTTCTTCTCTCCGCTCTCTCCTTCTTGGTCAGCGGCTTCTTCTTGGCGGATCTCATACCCAAATCTATCACCACAATGATCATGTCTAGATAGATAATAAACTATCAGGCGTTGAAATAGCCTCGACTCGATATTTTCCCATTGGACAGAGACAGCATATGCAAGAAGTTAGGTGGGAGCGAAGCCGTCTATCATAGTAGGCTCACGCGTCGGAACGAGGTAAAGTTCAGGCTGGGCCTCAGAAAGCTCCTTGTGTGTTTAGTCACGCATCGCCTTCTCGAGCATAACTTCAAGCACCTATAAGCTAGCCATCGAGGAGGATGGAGGCTGAGGGCTTGGCTTTCTCCCCGTAGCGGAGGGACATCACTGGCCCACCCATGGAACCAGGGCTCGCCTCCGCCTCCCACTACCTATAATAGAGCATGGCTTCACTCCCATAGTATGGCTCTCAGTGTCATACCCCTCACAGGGATACCCATGATCCACGAGGGAGACGACCTCTCGGAGATAATCGCGGAAGCGGCTAAAAACCAGGGCTTGCAGCTTCTGGACCGAGACATCTTGG
Source organism: uncultured Candidatus Bathyarchaeia archaeon (assembly GCA_964594895.1). Taxonomy (GTDB): domain Archaea; phylum Thermoproteota; class Bathyarchaeia; order TCS64; family TCS64; genus RBG-16-57-9. The sequence goes on along the minus strand of CAZQOX010000146.1, from coordinate 465 downwards.
TGGTCACGCAGAAGATAGTCTCCAAGGCTGAGGGGAGGAGGGTGAAGCTAGACGAGGTTGAGCCCTCCAGCTTCGCCAAGCACATCGCCGAGTCGATGGAGAAGGACCCCCGAGTAGCGGAGGCCGTCCTCAGGGAGACCGCCAGGATAATAGGGATGAAGAGACGGGCCCTGATCGTAGAGACCCGCCACGGCTACGTATGCGCCAACGCCGGCGTCGACTTCTCCAACGTCGGGGACGGTTACATCACGCTGCTCCCCGTGGACCCTGACGCCTCCGCCAGGCGGATCAGGGAAGGGCTGGGGCGGATCACCGGCGTCGAGCCTGCGGTGATCATCACGGATACATGGGGGCGGGCCTGGCGTCTCGGGCAGGTAGACTTCGCGATAGGCGTCGCAGGTATGTCCCCGTTCAGGGACTACCGTGGCGAGCAGGACATGATGGGCCACACACTGCACGTGACCA
>CAZQOX010000145.1:0-4031 GCA_964594895.1 uncultured Candidatus Bathyarchaeia archaeon | reverse complement strand
GGACGTGGTCATGGAGAACGGCGGCGAGGCGCCCGAAGGCAACGTGACGGAGGAGGTGGAGACCATCGGGCAGGTAGTGGTGGACAGGAGCCACGGCAACAGGGTGAGCCCATACGTGCTCGACTATCTATCGGCTGAGCTCTCCAAGCGCGGCGTCTTCATGGGGTACAGCAGCAGCTGGGACAACGTCAAGGCGTCCCTGGGCAACGCCACGTGCCTCTTCATAGCCGCGCCCACGCAGGGCTACACCTTCGAGGAGTACACGGCCATCAACGAGTTCGTGGAGGGCGGCGGCATGCTCGTGTTCCTCAGCGACGCCAGCGCAGAGTTCCTGGACGCGACCGTCATGCAGGGAGCCATCAACAGCCTGGCCAACCACTGGGGCCTCCACTTCGGGAAGGGCTACCTCTACAACATGGTGAACCACTACGGCTTCTACAGGAACGTGAAGGTCACCCAGTTCGAGGACACGTTCCTCACCGAGGGGCTGAACGAGCTGGTGTTCTTCACGTCCACGTACCTGAGCACAACGGACGCCGACGCCGCCTACGCATCGTACAGCACCTACGACTCGGTGTCGGAGCAGACGAGGGTCTACGCCACGGTCTCCGTCATCGACACGGGTAACAGCACCGTGGTCGCATTCGGTGACATCACTTGGCTCATGGAGCCCTGGATATACGCCGGGGACAACCAGAGGCTCGCCATGAACCTCGTCGAGGCTATAGCGGAACTCAAATAAAAGAAGCCCTCGGCCAGCCTCAGCGTCAAGGCTAGGTAACCTTTGCACCTAGTATATCCTTATCCCGCTCTCCAGCCCACGGGAGACGCTCTCCTCACTCCATCCGCCAAAAGTCTCCGCAGCCAGCCTGAGATACTCGACGCTGTGCGAGTCACTTCCCAGGAGGGCGGTCACGACGGCGTCCAACTCCAAAGGATCATCGGATGCCGAGGCGAAGCCGGGGTTCTCAATGTTCTCCCATTTCAGCGTATCGGGGTCTCTCAGGGACGCGGTGAGCACGGCCTCAACCACCCCTTTAACGTCGAACAAGGAGTCGTAGACCTTGTAGATGTCCACGATGCTCCGGCTGAGCCTGCTGTGCTTCTCGCCATGATACACCCCCCTGCTGGGTCCAGGGATCATCCCGAAGAAGTTCTTCACGGCGAGGGAGACATGCATGGGGGCTTCCAGCACCCTCACCTTTGCTAGGCTGAGCAGGTCACACCCCTTCATCTCGTAGAGCCTCTCAGGGACGAAGCCCAGGAAATCCTCCCGCTCAAGGGAGGAAAGCTTCTCTTCAACGGCCTCCCGTATCAGCTCCGGGTCTGCCGTACGGCCGCCCCAGTTCTCCTCGGTGATGTTCAAGAACTCGACGCTGTGCTTCTCCAGGACGTTCCCTATGCCCGAATAATCAAGGAACCACCTGTCGCTCCTCCGGAGGCCCTCCGGCTCTAAGGATCCCCAGCCCCCCGTCTCGAGGGTTTCCTTGGTTCTCGCCCATCCGTAGCTCTCCACCACGAGGGCGTCGCCGTCGACGGCGGAGAGGACCCAGTCCAGGATCGTCGCCTCGGTGAAGCAGACGGAGAAGCCCCAGTTCGGCTTGATGATGACCGGGGGCTTCAGATCAAGCCTCTTGATAATCTCAGTGAAAGATTCCTCGTTCGCCGACTCCTCCACGAAGACGTTCCCCATCTTGTTCATGAAACCGCCATATCTCCCTCATGCATCTCACTATTAAATGGTCGGACTGTCCGATTTTTTGATAGGGCGAGGTAGCTCAACAGGAGTACGATGAAGTTTAGCGTGAGACTCGAATTCTAACGCGGCGCTGGCAGAATGGATGGTAGACATAGAGGAGCTCATAAACGAGAACAATGTCAATTTCTACTCCGAGTTCATCAAGGGCCTCGACTCCACGAGCCCAGAGTACGTAGAGTTTGTGAGAGAAGCGTCGAAGACATTGGGGATAAGATGTAAGAGACTAGCCCTCGGCCAGCCTCAGCGCCAGAGCTAAGTATACTTTGGCTGTCTTCACCAAGCTATCCACGAGGACGAACTCATCCGGGCCGTGGGCGCCGAAGCCGATTGGGCCGAAGCCGATGGTCTGTATCCCCGCCTGCCTGTAGAGGCGGCCGTCGGTGCTTCCCGCCCACTCGACGTACAGCTCGGGCTCGACGCCCAGGGCCGCCGGGACGGCGTCCATGAACGCCTCGCCCAGCTCCGAGTCCGGCGGCGTGTAGTTGGCGGGCGTGTAGACCCATCCCCCGTTCTCGTCCCTGGGGGCGACTATCTCCCAGCTCCAGTCGGGGTCCCCCTCCCCCGCCTCGTCCAGGTCGGCCTTCACCTCGGCTACGACGTCGTCGGCGGTCTCCCCGATTACGAGGCGGCGGTCCACGGTGATGGTGCACTCTGCGGGCACCTGGTTGCTCACCGTCCCGCCCTCGATGATGTTGACGCTCTGCATGGGGTGGCCTATCCACTCGTGGAACTTGTCGATGTGGTGCTCCAGCGCAAGCACACCCTTGCTTGCCTTGGCGATTGCGTTGATCCCCGTGATGCGTGAAGCCGCGGTGTGGGCTGCCCTGCCGATGAACTTGACCTGGAACCCGAACATGCCCCGCTCCGCAACCCTCACCTTGAGGTTGCTCTGCTCGCCTATCACCACGTAGTCGGGGCGCCTCATCTCGCCCCTCGTGATCTTCTCGACCAGCACCTTGGAGCCGAAGGCGGCGCCCCTCTCCTCGTCTGGGACCAGGTGGACTCCCACGCTGAGGGGCAGCCCCAGGTCCTTCAGTATCTCCAGCACGTGGATCATCACGGCGCAGCTGCTCTTCATGTCGCTGGAGCCTCGGCCGTAGAGCCTCCCGTCTATGAGCACGGGGTCCCAGGGCTCCTTGGTCCATGCGTCCGGCTTCGCGATGGGCACGACGTCCAGGTGGCCGTTGAACATCAGCAGCCTCTCGGCGCCCGGGTTCAGCACGGCGTTGATTATGGGCCGCTCCTCGGAGCCGTAGAGCTCGACTCCGACACCGATCTCCTCCAGGAGCTCCCTGGCCCGGTGCATCACCGCCCTCTCCTCCCCGGAGACGCTGGGCACCCTGACCAGCTCCTTGGCCAGCTCCACGATCCTCGCCTCGTCTACCCTCGACAACGCTTCGCTGAGAACAGTTTGATCCAACATACTCACAGCGATGAATGACGTCTGGGGCACATAAAAATGTCAGGGAAGCGTCAGGGAGCCGAGCACAACTCTGCTGCCGGCGCCTGTGGCGGCCGGGATGTTGCACGGCGTCCCCATGATATGCTCGTTCGCCAGAAGCGCCATCAGCATCGCCTCCTTGGCCTCCGACGGGTACCCCAGCCGAGAGTAGTCGTACACCGGGGCACTCAGCCTGCGCCGCAGCCCCTCCACGAGTCGCGGGTTCCTGGAGCCGCCGCCGCTGACGTAGACCTCATCCACGGTGCCGGGGAGGTGATCTTCGTAGGCCCGGGCTATGGACTCGACGGTGAGCTCGGTGACGGTGGCGACCACGTCGACGGGGCTCAGCCCATGGGCGGCGGCTCGGCTGAACACCTCCACGGCGTACTGCTCCCCGAAGACCTCCCGGCCCGTGCTCTTGGGCGGCTTCCTCCCGTAGTAGGGGTGCCTCAGCAGCTCATCCAGCAGAGCCTTGCTCGGTTCCCCGCTCCCCGCCATCGTCCCGTCCACGTCGTGGCTCAGGCCTGCATACCGCCCGGCGGCTGCGTCTATGATCATGTTGCCGGGGCCCGTATCGAACGCCACCACGTCGCCGACTCCGCACCCCGCCGGCAGGTACGTGAGGTTGGCGATGCCGCCTATGTTCTGCAGCACCCTGTGCTCCGTGGGCGACTGGTGGAGGATGTAGTCTAGGTACGGCGTCAGGGGCGCCCCCTCCCCCCCGGCGGCTATGTCGGCCTTCCTGAAGTCCGCGACCACGGGCAACCCGGCCCCCTCGGCGATGACCGCCGGCTCCCCGATCTGCATGGTGGACCTGTAACGGTGACCCGC
>CAZQOX010000144.1:0-4071 GCA_964594895.1 uncultured Candidatus Bathyarchaeia archaeon | reverse complement strand
ACGCTCATGACGGCTCCGAGGGCGCTGAACACCACGATGATGGCGATCTCTTTTGTCTCGAACCTCAAATCATACCACTTCATGTTGGACATTGATATTATTATCCTCCCCGGGCGCCAAGCATGTTGGTTCTCCCAGAACGAATATTTACCAGCATCGTGTACATTGGTTGAATCAGTAGAGGCGCACATGGTTGAAGCTGCTAGAGTACGAGGCTAAGGAATACTTCAGGAAGTTCGGGATACCGACGCCCCCGGGCAGGATGGTAACCACTCCCAGGGAAGCCCGCGACTACGTCGCAGGCCTCGGTAAGCCCGTCGTGATCAAGGCGCAGCTACCGGTCGGCGGCAGAGGCAAGGCGGGGGGAGTCAAGTTCGCGGACACCCCTGAGGAAGCCGCCGAGGCGGCCGAGGCGCTTCTAGGGATGAGGATAAAGGGCCTCAATGTGGAGAGGCTCTACGTCGAGGAGAAGCTGAGCATAGTGAACGAGATCTATCTGGGGGTTACGGTAGACCGCCGCAACAAGGCGTACGTGGTGCTGGCTTCAGGTGAGGGAGGCATGGACATCGAGGAGGTCGCCGCCAAGACCCCTGACAGGATCGTGCGGCACCTGGTGGACCCAGTACACGGGCTGAGGAGCTACCACGCCAACCTCGTCGCGAAAAGGGTGGGGTACGACGGTAGGAAGATGCTCCAGTTCGCGGCGGTAGTCGAGAGCCTCTACACGCTGGCGCTGGAGATGGATGCTGAGCTCACCGAGATAAACCCGTTGGCGGAGGTTGAGGACGGGTTCATGGCGGCGGACGCCAGGCTCAACGTCGACAACAACGCCCTGTTCAGGCACGAGGAGCTCGAGGAGAGGTTCCTGGAGAGCTACCAGGGGGAGCTCACGGAGAGGGAGATGGAGGCCAGGTCCCAGGGCTTGACCTACGTGGAGCTCGACGGCAACATAGGCGTCATAGGCAACGGCGCCGGCCTCACCATGGCTACGCTGGACACCGTGATGCTCCACGGTGGGAGATCCGCCAATTTCCTAGACCTGGGGGGAGGCGCCACCCCTGAACGCATAAGCGAGGCCGCCAAGTTCGTGCTCAGGGATGACAGGACCAAGGTGCTTCTCGTGAACGTCCTGGGCGGCATAACCCGGTGTGACCACATAGCCGAGGGCGTCGTTGCGGCGCGGAGAGAGGCAGCCGTCGAGAAGCCCGTGGTGGTCCGCATGATGGGCACAAACGAGGAGGAGGGCAGGAGGATACTGAAGGAGGCGGGGATCGAGACCCTGGGCTCCATGGAGGAGGCTGCGGAGCTGGCGGTGAAGCTGGCGGAGGCGAGCTAGGTGACGCGGTTCATAGACAAGGACACCAGGGTTCTGGTCCAGGGCATAACGGGCAGCCAGGGAGCCTTCCACACGCATCTCATGAGGGAGTACGGCACCAATATCGTGGCGGGAACCGTGCCCGGTCACGGCGGCCAAACCATCGAGGGGGTCCCCGTCTACGACACAGTGGTAGAGGCGATAGAGAGTCACGGCGTCGACGCCAGCATAATCTTCGTGCCGGCGCCCCACGCGCTGGACGCGGCGCTCGAGGGCGTTGAGGCGGGCCTCGACCCCGTGGTGGTCATCACCGAGGGCATGCCCGTAAGGGACAGCATCGAGCTCATGGCCGTGGCCAGGCTGAAAGGCACCACCATCGTGGGGCCTAACACGCCTGGGCTCATCAAGACTGGGGAATGTAAGATGGGCATAATGCCGGCACAGGTCTTCAGGAAGGGCGGAGTAGGGGTCATCAGCCGCAGCGGCACCCTGTTCTACGAGATCGCCGCCAACATCACCCGCGTGGGTCTCGGGCAGAGCACGTGCGTGGGCCTCGGCGGGGACCCCGTCGTCGGCCTCGACTACATAGAAGTGCTCCGCTGGTTCGAGGAGGACCCCGAGACCAGGGCCGTCGCCCTCATAGGGGAGATCGGCGGAGACGCGGAGGAGCGCGCCGCCGCCTTCATCGGGGACGGCGGCTTCACTAAGCCGGTGGCCGCGTATGTCGCAGGCAGGGCCGCCGTGCCCGGTAAGAGGATGGGCCACGCCGGCGCCATCATCCAGGGAGGCTCGGGTACCGCTGAGAGCAAGATAAACGCGCTGAGGGACGCCGGCGTCACGGTGGGGGAGCTGCCCGGTCACGTTGCCGAGGCTTTGAAGAGGCTTCTCTAGTCGTCGAATATCTGAATCAACCTATCGAGCATCCTGCACGTGAGCCCCCAGACGACGTCGTCCCCGATCCTGTATATCGGTGAGTCGAAGCCCTTGACGATGGCCCGGGACTTCAATTTTCTAAGATCTTTAATGGGTGTCCACATGTACTTCGTCAGCTCGTAGTTCAACCTGATTGGTGAGTCACCCTCTAAAAGGTATATTATAGGTTGCACCATGAAGGTCTGCCTTACCCAGGAGTTGAGAGGCTCCATGTACCCGAGGGGCTTCAGCGGTTTTAGGTCGATGCCCGTCTCCTCCATCACCTCCCTGACGGCGGTGTCCATCAAGCCACCGTCCTGCGCCGCCTTCTTGCCCCCTGGGAAGGCCATGTCCCCACTCCACGGGTCTCCATTCGCCTCGGCTCTCTTGACGAGAAACACCTCTACGTCGTCGTCTGCGGGCCTCATCAGTATGGCTACCGCCGCGTCGGCGTTTTCGTCTGGGCTCTCCTTTAGGCGCCTCTTAAGCCTGTTCATGTCCTTCATGGGGCGCAACCTGTCTTCCATCAAATTGGTGACGTAACCCGTCTAAAATGTTATGATCCGCCTCATGAGAGAAGGTTATAAACATAACCTCGGCCACTTACGTCGTGTCCGGAAGACAGTGTAAGGATACTTTTATGAGGTACTACTACATTGCTACAAGGATTTAACCTAGACTAAACGGAGATGATAGGCTTGGCAGACAGAGACGAAGTCCCTAACCCGTGGGAGCAGAAGGACCAGCAGATGGAACTGATCAAGGAGCGCATGAGCAGGGTCAAACACAAGATCGCCGTCATCAGCGGCAAGGGAGGCGTGGGGAAGAGCCTCGTAACCGTCAACCTAGCCATTGGGCTGGCGGTCAACAGCGAAGAGAGGAGGGTCGCCATACTGGACGCGGACCTCACCGGCCCATGCGTCCCGAAGATGATGGGCCTGAAAGGTAAGAGGCTCGACGCAGGCCCCGTGGGCATAGCCCCTGTCAAGGGGCCCAAAGGCGTCGGCGTGGTCTCCATGGACTTCCTGTTGCCCACAGACGATTCTCCCGTCATCTGGCGGGGACCACTGAAGATGGGCGCCATACGCCAGTTCCTCGGCGAGGTGGCCTGGGGCCCACTGGACTACCTCTTGGTCGATCTGCCCCCCGGGACCGGCGACGAGAGCCTCAGCATAATGCAGCTTATACCGGAGATGGACGGCGTCATCATAGTCACCATCCCCAGCGAGGTGAGTCAGGCGGTCGTCAAGAAGGCAGTCACCTTCGCCCGCAAGATGAATGTACCCGTGTTCGGCATAATCGAGAACATGGCGGGGCTGGTGTGTCCCCACTGCGGCGAGACCATAGAGGTGTTCAGCGAGGGGGGCGGAGCCAGAGTCGCGGAGGACATGGGTGTGGAGCTCCTCGGAAGCATACCCATCGACCCCAGGATATCCACGGATAGCGACGAGGGAACCCCGTTCCTACTCAGGCACCCTGATTCTCCCGCAGCCGAGTCGTTCAGAGAAGTAGTCGAAAAGATAGAGAAAAAGGTGAAACATGAATGAAAGTAGCGGTATCTTCCACAGGAGGAAGCCTCGAGAGCGCCGTGGACCCGAGGTTCGGGCGCTGCAGCGTCTTCCTCGTAGTGGACACGGAAACGATGAATTATCAGGCAGTACCAAACTCCAGCATAGGGGCAGCCCACGGCGCCGGCATAGGCGCAGCCCAGAGCGTGGCCCAGCTGGGGGTTAAAGCCGTACTAACGGGCCAAGTCGGACCAAACGCCCACACGGCTTTAAGTCAGGCGGGGGTCCAGATATACACAGGGGCCTCCGGCACGGTACGCCAGGCCGTAGAGGCGT
>CAZQOX010000143.1:0-4099 GCA_964594895.1 uncultured Candidatus Bathyarchaeia archaeon | reverse complement strand
ACGCCCAGCCTGGTGGCCAGGATTCCGCTCCCGCCGAACGTCGGGTAACAGGTTATTCCTATCCTCAAGTCTTTTCCACTAACAGTAGCTAACATTCACGTGGAGACGATGAAATAAAAAGAGGAAGGTTAGGTGCCCTTAATCCGCTTCTCGACGCCGAGGATGGCGGCGATCTGGCCCTCGTGGTGGATGATCTCCGAGATAGCCAGCATGAGGTACTTCTCCTTGGGCTGGACGCCGTAGAACCAGTCCAAGGGCTCGGCTAGGTCCCTGTCCTTGAGCCTGCCCAGGGTCTTCATCAGCTTCTCCTTGCCGACCTTGATGTCCTCCATGATCTTCTCAAGGGAGTAGCTGGTGTTGCCCACGTAGTCGTCGGGCCACCCCTTGGGGGTGTAGGTCTTGTCTCCCTTCACTATCTTGGGGACGAAGGAGTGGAGCTCACTGGAAAGGTGGGTCAGTATCCACCGTATGGTGTTGGCTTGGGGGCAGCTCTTCCAGTCAAGCTGCTCAGGCTTCAGGTCCTTCGTGGCCCGTTCCAGGCGTTCGAACCCCAGCGAGGCGAAGACCTTCAACATGTCAGTCTTCTTGGTCATGTTCATCACGTTAAAATTGGGTACAACGTAGTTGGCTTATACCGGTAATAATACTTGTGATCACTAAAAAAGGGGAGTTATTTGAGGAAGTTTGGGTCCTTCTCCTTGAGGCGCTTAACGGTGCCTCTGATGAAGGCGAGTTGACCCCTGTGATGGTAAATCTCTCCGATGTAGGCGAACACCCCCGTCTTCCGCTTCTGCTTGCCTCCCCAGAGAGGTATCTCCTCCTCCAGCTGCTCGTCCTTGAGCTTGCCTAGGCCCTCCACCGCGGCCTTCCTGCCCGCCTTGATGTCCTTAATCAGCTTCTCCAGGCTGTAGGCGTGATCGCGGTAGTCCTCCGGCCAGCCCTTGGGGCTCCAGCTGGGGTCCGCCTTGACGATGCGGGGTATGCTCACGTTCACTATCCTGCTCATGTGGTTGAGTAACCACTGGATGTTGTTGGACTCAGGTGTGAGCTTGTAGGTGAACTCCTTCTCGCCCAGGTTCTCGACGTGCCTGTCCAGGCTGTCGATTACGTACCCGAGCTGCTCCGCGAGGATTGACGTTTTATCTCCCATAGAAACACCATTATTAGGTTTGAGCGGACGCTTATAACACGTTTCCCGCCTACGCTTTCCTCATCTTCCCCACGAAGCCCACCAGGTACTCCACCGTCTTCTCGTAGAGCTGCCTCCCTTTCTCGGCTGAGCCCCTGGTGGGGTCCCCCATGAAGCCGCTGGGCTCCACCTCCTCGGCCCAGTAGTAGACGCTCTGGGGGTGACCGTCGAACACCTGGACGCCGTAGCTCCTGGTCTCCATGCCCTCCAGAGGCTGATTCAACGGCTTGAGCTCGGCCCTGCTCATGTCCACCAGCCCGGGGTGCAGGTGAAGCATCACGGAGGTGACGGGCTCGCCGCCGTGGCCCATCCTGAGGCCTGGGCCCCAGAAGTCCTTAGGGATCATCTGTGTCACGACGCCCCAGACGTGGATCACAGCGCACAGGGCCCCCGCCTCCTCCCTGAGCCTGTAGGAGACCTCCCTGAGGACGGGGAGGTTGTCGCCCCCGTGGGCGCTGAAGAAGATTATCTTCTTGAAGCCGGATTTAGCCAGGCCCAGGCACGCCTCGTAGACGTAGCGGCTTAGGGTCTCCATGCTCACGGTCATGGTGCCGGGGAAATGCTTGTAGGGCTCGGATACGCCGAAGGGGATCACCGGGGTGACCGGCACCAGGGTCCTCTCCCCCACGTCCCTGGCCGCGGCCTCTGCCAGCAGGTAGCAGCAGCCCACGGGTTTGTGGGCGCCGTGGGGCTCCAAGCTGCCCAGGGGCACTATGACGGTGTCGCAGGCCTCATCCTTTATGGTGACCCAGCTCTTATGATGTAAGTAGAATGACAATGGATCTCGGTTAAGGGTCCGCTCCTCGGTTTATAGAACTTGTGAGGCTACCGGAGCCGCCTGCCGCTCACCCTGTTGAAGAGTTTGATCAGGTTGCCGCTCTTCAGAAGCATGTGGAACAGCTCACCCCTCTCGGTCTTGCTGTAGAAGTAGTTGCGGCCCTCCCTCCGCTCCTTCAGCACGCCCTCGGGCAGGAAGAACCCGTCGATCCATTTCCTGAACTGGGCGTCGTTGCCCAGCACCCTGATGAGGTCCCATTTGGTCGCCTCCCCTTTCTCGGCCACGCAGTCCAGTAGCTCCAGGGCTATGGTGTCGGGGGTGCGGCGCATACTCAAGGGGCTCACTTCTTAAGCTGCTTCTGGAGCTCGTAGAGCCTGCCGTACCGGCCTCTCAGCTGTATGTACTTGTTGATGTTGTACGCCCCCACCACGAAGTTCGAGCCCGGGGCCAGGATCATCCCCAGCAGGAACACCGGGTCGTCGACGTTGCCGTAGCGGAGGCCGATGAAGAGGACGTAGAGCCCGAGCGCGATGACTAGGACGCCGGCTGCGGCTACGTACCTGACACCCTCAAGCAGGTCCTTGATCAGTAGCTCGGAGTCTCCTCTGATCTCGTCCAGTATGCTGTTCCATGTGACGAGCTCTTCGTCGACGCTGTTCGACGTCATGGGTTTGATTCAGCTGAAACACGTTAAAACGCTTGTTCTGGAAACAGTTCAGGCGTTAATTCTAGTTACTACCAAGTGTTCATTGCTCAACCACCTAGACGCGGGAGCCCTTCAAAAGGTATGGAGTCTGCCCCGGGGGAGACTCTCAGCATATAAAGCCGCCCCCGCATTTAATGTCTATAGGATGACCAAGCTGGACCTGAGGAAGGAGCTGAAACGGTACTACACAGCTAAGAGGAAGCCGGAGCTCATCGACGTCCCCGAGGGCAAGTTCCTAGCCATACTGGGAAAGGGCGACCCCAACGGCAGGGAGTACCAGGAGGCGATGCAGGCCCTCTACGGCATGAGCTACACCCTCAAGTTCGATCAAAAGGCTAAGGGCAGGGACTACACGGTGATGCACCTTGAGGGCCTCTGGGGGGTGGAGGGAGGCGTCTTCGGCCTCAACGACCCTGCGCCCAGGGAGCAGTGGCGCTGGAAGAGCATGATCAGGCAGCCCGACTTCATGTTGGACGAGATGGTGGGGGAGGTGCGGCCCAAGGTGCGGGAGAAGAGCGGCCCCAAGGGGGACGAGGTGAAGCTGGAGTCGTTCCACGAGGGCCTATCCGCCCAGGTGATGCACGTCGGCCCCTACAGCGAGGAGGGCCCCACAGTCCAGCTGCTCCACGGCTACATCACGGAGCAGGGGTACCGGATGCGCGGCGACCACCACGAGATATACATGAGCGATCCAAGACGGAGCAAACCGGAGAAACTGAAGACGATCATCAGACACCCAATTGAGAAGCGTTGATCGTCCGGTCTCGCGCAGGCAGCCTGCGTCGAAGGCGATCAGTCAGAGAGTCACAGTAAGACAGCGGCCCTGAGCCCGTCTGGGGCTCATCTTCTGACCACTATGAAAACGATTATCAACGCGATGACCGCTGTGACCTGAAGGATCTTTATCAGCGTCCCATTCCTCTCCCAGATCAGAAACTTGCCGCCTAGGACCCTCAGAGGATTCCTCGAGGTGAGCATCAGATACAGCAGCCCGGCCTCCTCCTCGGTGTAGGGCCTCCCGTCGACCTCCAACGCGCCCTCATTCGTCGCCCTGAAGCTGTGCCCGCCTATCCAGACCTGATCCACGAACCTGGTTTTCAACCAGATCTTAAAATCCTCCAGTTCAGCCTCCTCATGTTTCATGCGGGTCACCTCACCGCTATGCTGATGTAGTGCAGCTCCTTTATCCCCCTCGGCGTGACTTTGAAGACGCCGTAGTTAACCGTGTCCCCGTCCGATCTCCAGCTGTACACGTCCGGACCATACACACTGACGTAGTCATCTACGAAAGACGTGACCGTGGACTCCATCTCCTGCCTATCCTGTATGTTCAAATAGGTTACGTTGGCCACCTGCACGAACACCTCCGGATTCACGGCCGTCACGTTGAAGGGCGCATAGCCTCGAGCCGTGAAAGCCGCGTAGG
>CAZQOX010000142.1:1452-4139 GCA_964594895.1 uncultured Candidatus Bathyarchaeia archaeon | reverse complement strand
TTATTCCAAGGGACCATAAAAAACGCGTCAACCATCGACAGCCGCCTATAGGAACCATCGTTCCACCACGTTCTTTCTAAACAACTACGCGGCTTACAAAAAGACCGAGATGAACCGCAGAATACTACTATCACTCATACTGCTCACAGCCATCTTCATAGTGCCGGCGCTGCCTCCCCTGGCTGGCGCCTCGGCCATTCCCATTAACGCCCAGACCCACGCGGCGGCCCTGGATTACTACAACGCCGCACGCACCGTACTCTACGCCAGCCTCGCCATCTCGGGCACCAACGTCGCCTTCGCGTACCACTTCTACAAGAGGAAGATCCCGGGAGAGGACCCATAGCCCCCCAGAACTCCAGGGACGGCCGCGGGGGCGACGACCAAATCACCCCCACAAGAAGACACACGCGTCCCCGCATAGCTATATAAGGTTTGTAGATCGCCCCCACAAACAAGGCAATATAGGCACGGCCGAGTCCTCCGTACCTGCTCCGGGAGGAACCACATGTCAGCCGTCCTAGACAACCCACGTGCATGCGACGAGTGCGGCTCCACCGCCCTCGTCACAGACTCAGAGACCGGCGAACTCGTCTGCACCCAGTGCGGAGCCGTCCTCGTCGAAACCATCATAGACCAGGGCCCAGAGTGGCGGGCCTTCGACCTGGAGCAGCAGCAGAAGCTCACCCGGGTCGGCGCCCCCCTCACCCTCACCATCCACGACAAGGGCCTCAGCACCACCATAAGCTGGCAGAACCAGGACGCCACGGGCCGCAGGCTCACCCCCCAGGAGCAGGAGCGGCAGTACAGGCTACGCAAGTGGCAGCGCCGAACGTCCTCCAACGACTCCACCCAGCGAAACCTAACACACGCCCTCAGCGAGATGAACCGTATCGCCAACACGCTCAACCTCCCCAAGAGCGCCACCGAGACCGCCGCCATGATATACCGCAGAGCCATCCAAAAGCAGCTCATCCGCGGCAGAACGATCCAAAGCGTAGTAGCCAGCGCCCTCTACATGGCCTGCCGCCAGTGCAACATCATCCGCAGCCTCGAGGACGTCGCCAAAGCCGCCAACATAACGCGCAAGGAGGCCGCCCGCAACTACAGGTTCCTCCACAAGGAGCTCAAGCAGGACGTCCCCCCCGTCGACCGCGACAACCTCATAACCAAGTTCGTATCCAAGCTCAGGATCAGCGGCCCCACAGAGCAGCTCGCCCGACAAATACTCAAGAAGGCCAGCGAGAGGAAGCTGACCATCGGCCGAGCACCCGAGGGCATCACCGCCGCCTGCATCTACATAGCCTGCAAGCTCAACAAGGAGGAGCGCACCCAGGGCGAGATAGCCAAGACGGCCCAGATAACGGAGGTCACCATCCGCAACCGGTACAAGGAGCTCATCAAGAACCTCGACTTCATAGTGGAGCTCTAGAGATGCAGCCACAGGTACGCCACCTAATGAACCGCGACCCCGTCACCATCGACCAGACATACACGGTACGCGAGACAGCCCAGATGATGATCGACTTCGGCATCGACACCCTCATAGTCACCGACCTCGACCAGATCCTCGGCGCCGTCACCTACCGGGACCTCCTGGAGCACCTCCTCGCCCCGGGCTTCGACCCCGACGACGCCACCGTCGGCGAGATAACCGACGAGGCCATAACCCTGGTCCGACCAACCACCAGCCTCGGCGACGCCGCCGAGATAATGCTCGAGGACGACCGCACCACCCTCCCCGTCGTCGACGACGACCTAGTCGGCTACATCAGCTTCACAGACATACTCAGGGCCATACACCTAGCCAAGCCCAGGGCGCAGACGGGCTCCTTCGACCCCACCCACTACATCATATAGGCTCCTGCAGGCACCCGGTCAACCCTATCTTTATGTTTTCCCCCCCCCCACTAGAACCATCCATGAAGCCCCTGGTCGCGCTAGTCAAGACAGACATCGGCGTCAAAGAGGCAGCCCAGAGAGCCATTCAGCTCCTCGGAGGCATGGAGGCGTTCATAGAGCCAGGCGAGACGACGCTCCTCAAGCCCAACCTCTTCACAGTCATGGGCCCCGACACCGGCGCCACCACTGACATGCGGGTCGTCTTGGGCGTAGCCGAGCTCCTCCGGCGGCAGGGCAGCCGCTGCGTCCTCGGCGAGTGCCCCGCCACCGGCAGCTACACCCGCCCCGACATCGTGTTCGACGGCCTCGGTGTCAGGGAGCTGTGCCAAGAGCACGGCATCATAGTCAACGTCCTCGACAGGGACCCGCCCGTCAGGTTCGAGGTGGAAGGCGACGTGCTGAAGGAGCTGTGGTTCCCCGAGACGGCGGCCACGCACCCCGTCATCAGCTTCCCCAAGCTCAAGACGCACCAGCTCACCACACTCACCTGCGCCGTCAAGAACCTCTTCGGCCTCCAGCAGGGAGGCACCAAGGCCCACCACCACGTCTCGGTGGCCAACGACCCCGAGTCCTTCAGCAGGCTCCTCGTCGACATCTACCAGGCCATACGGCCCCAGGTCAGGCTCCACGTCGTGGACGCCCACGTGGCCATGGAGGGGGAGGGCCCCACCGCCGGAGACCCCGTGCCCCTGGGGCTCATAATCGCCGGAGCAGACGCCGTGGCCGTCGACCTCGTCTCCTCGGCCATCATGGGCTGGGACCCCATGGACGTGGGCACCAACTAC
>CAZQOX010000142.1:0-1352 GCA_964594895.1 uncultured Candidatus Bathyarchaeia archaeon | reverse complement strand
GAGTTCGACTACACGAGATGCATCCAGTGCTTCTGCTGCGCCGAGCTCTGCCCACAGGGGGCGCTTAAACCCATCAGGCCGGACGAGTAGCCATGTGCATCTTCTGCAAGATAATAGAGGGGGAGGCCCCCGCTTACAGGGTCTACGAGGACGACATGACCCTGGCGTTCCTCGACGTCAACCCGGTGACGGACGGCCACACCCTCGTCGTCCCCAAGCACCACGAGGCCCGGGTAGAGAGGCTGCCCGGAGACTACTACGACGCCATCTGGGCGACGGTCCAGAGGCTCATCCCCCCGATAGAGAGGGCGATGGACGCGTCGGCGTCCAACATAGACGTCCACAACGGACGAGCCGCCGGCCAGCTGATCCCCCACGTGCACATACACATAATCCCGCGGAGGGGCCCAGGCAGAGCCATCGCTGACGCCGCCCAGAGGATCAGGCCCAGGAGCCGAGAGTACTTCGAGGAGATAGCCGATAGGATAAGAAGAGAGGTCAACAGGTGAGGTACCCGGGGAACGGCCAAGCCTCGAGGCTGCCCTCGAAAAACTTGACGTCGCCGAAGCCGAGACCTCTCAGCGTCCTCTCCGCGTCGTAGGCGCGGACCCCTATCACGCAGAAGGTGACGATCTCCCTGTCCCTAGGCAGCTCGGTGAAGCGCCGCCTGAGCTCCTCCACGGGAATGTTCACGGTCCTTCCATCCTTGAACGTCTGGGCCACATACTCGTCGCGCCGCCTGACGTCGAGGAGCACGAAGTCCTCGTCCCCGTCCAGCTTCTCCCTGAGCTCCAGCGAGCTCACGCCGTGGCCTATCCCCTGGATCTTGTTCCTGAGTACGTTGGCTGCGTGTGCCAGCGCGTCTATGGCGGTGCTGTACGCCGGGGCGTACCCCAGATCGATGTCAGCTACGCCCTTCAGGTTGGAGCCGAACTTCATCGCCGTGGCGGCAACGTCTATGCGCTTGACGCCGTCGCCCTCGCCCACCACCTGGCAGCCCAGCAGCCTGCAGCTCCCCCTGTCAGCCACCAGCTTGATCACCGTGAGCTTCGCGCCGGGGATGTAGCTGCTGTAGTCGCATCGGGGGCAGACGGCGGCGACTACGTCGTACCCGTTCTCCCTGGCCTGTCTCTCGGTGAGCCCGGTGGCGCCGCAGTGGTAGCCCAGCACCTTGAAGACGGCTGTGCCGTTCACCCCCGGGAACCTTGTCGGTATCCCGTGGATGTTGTCCGCGATGACCCTGCCATGCTTGTTGGCCGTGCTGCCGAGGGGCGCATACACCTTCTCCCCGGTCAACGTGTGGGTGCACTCGACGCAGTCGCCGCCGGCGTAGATGTCCGGGTCGCTGGTCT
>CAZQOX010000141.1:0-4167 GCA_964594895.1 uncultured Candidatus Bathyarchaeia archaeon | reverse complement strand
GGAAGTACTTCTGCTTCTCCTGCATCGATTTCCCGATGAGCTTGGGGACTCCGCCCACCAGTACGCGGGTGGCCTCGCCGCTGCAGTGGGTGTCGATGCACGAGAGATAACGTTTAAACTTCAACTAATACACCGTGTGTAGGTATTTCCTGCTACCTTTATACAATTATCGGGAGCACCCCTCACAGAAGGACGTTGATTATCTTAGATGGATCAAGCATGCTTTTCTTGGGTTATCAATAGGTTAAATATGGAAAGGCAAGTATGAGGAGAAACAGATGGAAGCGATAATAGGGGCGGTCTACGTTTTCTCGGGAGCCTTAGAGATCCTAACCCCGTTTGCTCTCGGTTTCACGTTGAAACGTCGATTGGGAGTGAGCTGGAGGTGGTTCTTCGTCGGCGCCGCGATGTTCCTCGCCGCCCTCATAAGATCCCCGTTGAACCAGGTCGTCTCCTCCGCCGTGTTGACGCAGGGCTATGGGAACACCTTGACAACGCTCATCTTGGCGGCTTTCCCGTCGCTTACGGCGGGGGTCTTCGAGGAGGGGGCCCGTTACATAGCCTACAGATATGTAATCGAGGATCACGACCTCAGGGTTGGGCTTATGTACGGGGCGGGTCACGGCGGCATAGAGTCCATATTCATCGTTGGCGTCAACGTCCTGATCTTGGGCATGCTGCTGCTGATCAGCCCATCTTCTCTGCCTCAGCCGATCCTGACATCCATATTGATGACCCCCGTTTACATGCCGCTCGTGGGGCTATACGAGAGGCTTGGAGCGATGACTCTTCAGATAGGTTTGTCCGTCATGGTGCTGGAATACTTCAATAGAAAAGACGTCAGGTACCTAGCAGGGGCCATGGCCTTGCACTTCCTGGTGGACTTCGTCTCCTTGGTCACCGTCAGGTACGGCTGGGTTTACACCGAGTTTGTCATCACCTTGGTGGCCCTGGGGATGGGTTACTGGGTGTTTAAGACGGCGAGAGACGGAATCCTCACAACGTGAAGGGTTTACCTTCCTTGAGGACCCCCTCTGGTACCTTATCCCTCCATTTGGCGAGCCACTCCAGATCTCGCTCCATCTCCCTGAGGTCGTCGGGCATCAGCTCCGGGATGGTCTCGACGGCGCTGCCTATGGGGTACCATCTTCCGCACTTGGGGCAGCGTAGGAGGCCCTCCTCGACCTCGACGAGGTTTAGGTACCTGTAGAGCACGTCTATTCCCTCCCGGTATTCTTGTAGCAGCCTCTCCTCTTCGCGGCTCTTCTCGAAGCCTAGGCGGCTGAGGAACTTCTTGACGCCTGCGTACAGCTCCTGGGAATAGGTGGAGCCGGTCTCGTCCACGATCTTCTCCAGCGCGGGGGGGCTCACGGTGCCGTCGGCTATCTGTTTGGCCAGGTGGGCGTACTGTTTCTTGAAGTGGATCGTAGAGACCCCCGCTTCTCTGTTTATCTTCTCAAGCTCCTCCTCGGTGGTCTCCCACTTGAAGAAGTAGGCGTCGAGGGGGTGGTGCTTGTCGATGGGGCATGCGAGTATGTTGAGGAGCCAGGGCTTCATCTCGGTTCAAGTTAGACTGTCTGTGACGGAATAAAAGAATATGGAGCGGCTTCTACGGAGGGTCGGGGACCGTGTCCTTGTCGTCGTCGAGTTTCTCGAGCTCGGCTGAGCCGCCGGGGGGCACCCTCACCACTATGGTTCCCTCGTGGGCGTACTCTGGATGCTTCTGCACCCCGTCTTCGCGTTCCTCGCGCTCGTAGCACCCCTCCGTGGTCAATATCAGGGCGCCCACCTCCTCAAGCGTCATTATGGACGCCGGGTGAGGGAACAGCCCCCGCTGCAGCGTGAAGCCGCCGACGTCCTTGGTCGAGTACTCCTGCCTCGTGGAGATTATCGCGGTCTCGGGCATCATCTTCTCGTAGACGTCGAGGGGGGTCCCATGCATGCTGCCGTGGTGAGACACCTTGATGACGTTGCAGGCGAGCTGGTTAAGCATCTTCGTAACCAGCGGCTTGTGCTCGTCTGTCCTCTCCAGCCGGGGATACTCGTCGGTTATGTGAGCCCAGCTGTCGTACTCGGCGTCCCCAGCAAGGATCACGACGCCCGAGCCTGCCTTCCGTACATCGAGCCTGCTTCTGTCTCCCTCGTACTCGTGTGAACGCGTCAAGAGGTATTTCTCCCGGTGGTTCTCGAACCTGAGGACTATGGAGGCGTTGTTCATGTCGACGCCGTAGGTAGCGTACTTGTTACGCAGCCTTATGCTAGGAGAAAGAGCCGAGACCTGCACCTGTCCGTAGTACCACTCCATGCCGGAGCTGACCCGGACCACGTCGACTCGGTAGTCCAGTGCGGAGCGGAGTATCTTCATGTAGGTCTGTGAGGCGTGCCTGAAACCGCTGTCCAAGAGCTTCGCCGGCCTCGTCGTAGGGGACTCGATGAAGTTCTTTATGCCGCGTATGTGGTCGATGTGGGGGTGAGTGGCGCATATGAACTTCAGTTTCCTGTCCCCCGGTCGTTTACTGACGAGTTTATTCAGGTAGCCGTTGGTCTTGTCGTAATTGCAGCAGTCAACTATCCCATAGGATCTCTGTCCGTGCTCGTCCTCGGGTAACTCAACGATGATGCTGTCCCCGAAGCCCACGTTGAGGATGTGGAACACCAGGTCTTCCGGTTCGACGTTAATAGGCATCCATCTTCCCCCTTGTAAGGGCCTCGTTGTATAGCCACTTCAGGTCGTCCTTGATCTCCGGGAGGGTGTCTATTCGTATGAAGGTTCTTTTTTTGGGGTTGCGTTTGATGACGAAGGAGTTGGCTACCTTTACCATCTCGAAGGAGCCTGAGAGATACACCTGCCCCTCGGTGATGGCGCTCCACCCGGGGGCTAGCTTCGGGTGGATGCCCCAAGCCTCCTTGACCAAGCTCCAGCAGTTGTAGCACTCCTCGCCCTTATGACGTATCCAGCTCAGATCGTCGCTCGTGATGATGAACTCCTCTTCCTCTTCCCAGATCTCCTCGTCGATCACGACGCCGATGTCGACGCCCTTCTTCATCTCCGCGACGAGGAACCTTACTATCTTCTCGTCCAGCCTCTCGTCGACAGTGATCCGCCAGACGTCGCCTTCACTATACTTCATAAACTCTTCATTTATCCAAGAGTAAAATGAGATAATAAGTAATAGGTAAAGAGTCACTTGAAGAGCGGATACTTCTTGAGGTTTGGGAACGCCGACTTTGTCCACCGGAGCCTTCTCTCTGGGTTCTTCTTAACCCAGTTATACATGTGCCAGAAGTTCTTCCCCCACTTCTCGGTGCGGTCCTCCCGGGGCGCGTAGCCGATGTTTCGGAGCTCGTCTGTATAAGCCCGCTCTACGAGGAACTGGGCGCGGCCCTCTATCTTTCCCCGCTCGATGCGCTCCTCCCCGTACCGTTCAAGGAGGGCCTCCGCGGCCTCGTTGAGAACGTCTCCGGTGCAGATCAAGATCTTCTCCTCTTCTCGGAGCACAAGCCTGTCGACGAGCCTCAATGCTATCCTGCGAGCCTCGTTCAGGTGTCTCTTCTTGTCGTACACCGGCTCCTGGAAATACTTCACATCGATCATATCGTATATGAAGCGGTCGTCCTCAGGCCTGTAGGCGCCTATGACGGCGCCGAATAGGATGTCTCCTGTTCCGGCGTCGTCGATCTCGATGGTCAAGAGAAATACCCAGGACTAGTTTTTCAGCTTCTCGACTATCTCCTGGGCCTTGGGGAACCTGATCTCGCCTGAATCGACGAGAAGCTTGACGGCCACCTCGATCATCTTGCCCGAGGCTCCGGCCATCACCACCAGGTTCCTGGCGTGGAGCCTCATGTGTCCGCGCTGTATCCCTTCCTGGGTCAGTGCCCTGAGGGCGCCGAGGTTCTGGGCGAGGCCGACTGCACACATGACCTTGGCCAGGTCCACCGCCTTATCCACGCCCAGTATCTTACGGGCCACCTGTGCCATGGGGTGGCTTCGTGTGGCTCCTCCGACGAGCCCGATGGCCATGGGGAGGGTCATCTCGCCCACGAGGTCACCGTTTCCGTCCTTGCTCCACCTGCTCATGCTCCTGTACTGGCCGTTTCTAACGGCGTAGGCGTGGGCGCCCGCCTCGATGGCCCGGTGGTCCTGCGCGAAGGCTAGGGCCACGG
>CAZQOX010000140.1:0-4181 GCA_964594895.1 uncultured Candidatus Bathyarchaeia archaeon | reverse complement strand
CGGACCAGATGAGGGAGTACATCAAGGAGAACTACGAGAAGATACACCCGGACACAGACGCGTTCCTCAAACGCAGCGACGCCTGGTAGCCCCCCCATTTTTCTTCAACCTTAATGATAATAGCATAATGAGCCAATAGAGTTCAGGCAGTCTGATAGCAGAGGAGTAGCGTTTTGCGGACACGGAGGGGCACTTCAGGCGGCTCATGGACCGCGGGTTCCTGGTCAGCCTCAGGTCCGCCGGGATGCGTGTCTCCACGGGCCTCCACAACACAGTCGACGAGGTCGACCGTCTCCTTGAAAAGCTCTGGGAGATACTCTAGATGATTCAAGATGGTAAAGGTCGTTGGAGTGCAGGGCTCACCCAGGAAGAGCCGAAACACGGAGGCGCTCCTCAGGCACGCCCTCGCGGCCGCCGAGGAGGCGGGAGCCGAGACTGAGCTGGTCAACCTGGCCGATCTCAACGTGAAGCCCTGCGTCGGGTGCAACACCTGTGTCAGGGAGAAGCGCTGCCCCCTCGACGACGAGGACGACATGGCTGCAGTCAAGGAGGCGCTCCTCTCAGCCGACGGCGTGGTGTTCGCCTCCCCCAGCTACTTCGGCGCGGTCCCCGGGCTCCTGAAGAACGTGATGGACAGGAGCAGGAGCCTCAAGATGGACGGCCACAGGCTCAGGGACAAGGTGGTCTCGGCCGTAGCGGTGGCCGGGCTTAGGAACGGCGGAGCCGAGCGGGTGGCCGAGTCCATAATATACTTCGGCCTCACCCACGGCATGATAGCGGTGGGAGCATGCGGCGACCCCCTCAGCGGAGCCCTATACGGCACGGCGAGCCTCCAGGGCGACGCCGGCTGGAGGCGAGTAGGCGACGACGAGATAGGTCTAAACTACGCCGCGGGTGTTGGGAGAAGAGTCGCCGAGGTGGCGGCCGCCCTGAAACGGTGAAAAGATGGTAAGGAAACGCAGGGTAACAGACACGGCTCTCCACGTCGCCGTCGCGGGTGCCCGGGGCGTAGAGGTGGTGGATGTGGACGCAACCCTCGAAGGGATTAGGCGGCTCGCTGGGGACACGGCGTTCCAGCTCTTCGACGCCGAGATGGTGGCCGGGTGGAGGCACCTGTTCCACGCTGCGGTGAACGCGGCCCTCGCCACCCAGCATGGCTCGGCCGTCTCCAACAGTGTGGATGTGGAGACCTTACTCTACGCTTCCTGCCAAGACCAGATCTCCAAGGCCTTCACCCTGATGGGTCTTAGCCCGCACGTGAAGAACGTGGGCGTGCTGGTGATATCCGAGGACTCGGCGGAGGCTGAGAGGCTCGCCACCGAGATCGCCGAACACATCGGATCACCGGACGACACCGTCCTCGACATGACGCCAGAGAAATTCGAGAGACTGAGGGCCGTGTTCGAGGTTAGCGACGAGGCCCTGGCGGCCGTGGGCGGCGACCCCTACGAGTCGTTAACCAGCCTCATAGTCGAGATGGGAGCCCTTCTCCCTCTCCGTAGATAGCCTGTGCCTCTCCTTCTGGACGTTCAGATTGTCCACGGGCCTTATCACGGATACCCCGGTCTCGTTGCCCAGTATCTCCACAAGCACCACCCAGTCAGGCTTCTCCAGGTCCACGGGGTTGTCTATGGCCTCGGCCACCGGCTCGATGACCTCTAGGCTCCGCAGCCTGGTCCTCCTCTTCTCAAGGGTGACCCTGAAGCTCTCCCCGGCCTCCATCCTCTCCGCCTGCTCCTTGACCGCGTCCACGATCTCTTCTACCTCCGTCTTCACCCAGGCAAGTATGGGCATCACCCTGTAGACGGCCCTGTACCTGCCCGGCTCCTCCCCCATGTGCATCCTCAGGAGGTGCACGGCCTCCCTGGGGTCGAGGCTTGTGTAGGCCAGGATCAGACCCTTGATCCTCGACCTGTCTACCCTGGGTCTCTCGTCCCCTATCGCCCTGAGGTTCATCCACAGCTCGCTGCTGGCCTGGCTCAGGCCCAGCTGGTCCGTGGTCGCCAAGAGGTTGTACTTCATCGCCTAATATTCACGTGGACATGTTTTTTATATTACCTCTACAGTTGCCGTGTGATAACGTTGAAGGTCGGGTCAAGGTGCGGCTACTGCCTCCTCCACAGAGGCTACAAGATGATAAGGATGAGCACCGAGGACGAGGAGACCCGACTCAAGGCCATGGAGGCGCTCCTCAGGCTCATGGGCGATCAGTTCGGGCCCGAAGCCGTGCCCAGCGTCATAGGGGCGGAGCGGGGGAGAGTCATCGCGCGGGTCACAGGATGCGAGGACCCCTACCTGGAGATGAAGAAAGAGGCCAACGAACACGCAATGGAGCTGCTTCCGGGGCTCCGTAAACACGTCGCCGAGCAGCCTGAGGCCGAGCGGCTCAGGGCCGCCTGCCTGATAAGCTGCCTCGGGAACGTGGTCGACTACGACGTGCCGGGGAACGACAGCGACATAGACGCAGCCATGGGGCTCCTGGATCAGGGCTTCTACATCGACGACACCGATGAGCTGAAGAAGCATATAGAGAAGGGGACCAGGCTACTGTTCTTCACGGACAACGCGGGGGAGATAGCCTTCGACACCCTCGTGGTCGAGGAGCTGAGGAGGCTGGGCGCCCACGTCGCCGTCGCCGTCAAGGGCGGCCCCAGCCTCAACGACGCCCTCATGAGGGACGCCGAGGCCGTCGGGATGACGGAGGCGGCCGACGAGGTGATCACAACGGGGACCGACGCCATAGGTATCAGGCTCGACGAAAGCCCGGAGTGGTTCTTGGAACGCTTCTACCACGCCGACGTGATCATCTCCAAGGGGATGGCTAACTGGGAGACGTTGACGGAGACCCCCACCCCCTGCCCACTGATGTACCTCTTCAGGACCAAGTGCGAGCCGGTGGCCAGGGCGGTGGGCGTCCCTGAGAGACAGAACGTCGCCCTCCTCGTGGAGAAGGGCTGGAAGCTCTAGTCCTTCAGGGCCCTTACTATCTGCTCGCCAGTCACTGGGCCGCTCCTCAATATCCAGAGCTCGTCACTCGTCAGGTCCAGGATGGTGGATGGCCTGCCGCCCGGGGTCATGCCGCCGTCCACCACGATGTCCACCTCTCTACCGATCTGGTCGGCGGCCTCCCTCGCCGTCCTCGGCGGCTCCTCGCCCGACTTGTTGGCGCTGGTGCTGACGATCACACCGGCGCTCATCGAGGCTAGCCTCCTCGCCGCCTCGTGCCCCGAAACCCTGATCGCCAGGGTCTTCTTGCCGTGTGTGACCCACATGGGGTAGTTTACTTTACTCGGCAGCACCAGGGTGAGTGGGCCAGGCCAGAACCTTTTGGCCAGTATCTCGGCGGCCGCGTTGAACTCCACGACGCGTCTAGCCGCCTCGACGCTCCCGCATATCAGGGGCAGCGCCTTGTCGGCTCTGCCCTTGATGACGCATACGCGCTTCGAGGCGTCTGGGTCGCTGGGCAGGCAGCCCAAGCCGTAGAAGGTCTCCGTGGGGTACACTATGACGCCCCCCGCCAGCATGGTGGCGGCGGCCTCTTTGAGCCCCTCCTCATCCGGCTCGACTATCTTCATCGCTCATCATAACGTGGACAGGGATATAGATGTCTTGGTCACCCGTTGGGGAACACTAGGCCGAGGCTGTATATGGTCAGCATCCCAAGCACCAGGATCGCCAGCTGTATGACCGACTTCCCCCTGTCGTCCTCTTCAAGCATCTCCGGTATAAGCTCGCTCGCGGACAGGAAGAGGAACGCGCCGGCGCTGAACGCCACCATCCAGCCGCCGAGCCCCTCCACCGAGGCGATGAACAGGGAGCCGAAGGCTCCGCCGATTATCACGCTGACGGCGGCCAAGAAGTTCAGCATCAGCGCCTTCCTCCTCTCTATGCCGGCGTAGACCAGTATGCCGTAGTCCCCCATCTCCTGGGGGAGCTCGTGGAAGAGGACGGCGATGGTGGCCGTCAGCCCGACGACGAACCCGTCGATGAAACCCGCCGCTATTATCATTCCGTCGATGAAGTTATGGATGAAGTCCCCGATCAGGTTCAGGTACGCGAACCCCTTTGTGACCTTCTCGTCGCCGCGCTCATACTCGTGGCCGTGGCCGTGGTACCAGTATATGATCCTCTCCAGGAAGAGGAAGAACACGAAGCCTCCTGCGACGATGGGGAAGACCAGG